>QMMN01000009.1 GCA_003647275.1 Deltaproteobacteria bacterium | reverse complement strand
TTTGGAGAAGACTGCTTTATCGAGAAACCACTGCACAGGTCATCGATGTGCTGACCCAAATGAAGCTTAAGGTAATCGATGTCTTGAACCTTTTGGGTAATCGATGTCCTGAGCCTTATCAGTAAACGATTAGATGCTCCTATTAGTAATTATAACAAATTTACACTGGGAAAGCAATTTTGGTGCTGTATACAAAAATAGGGTTGTTGATCTGGAATCTGTGCTTGACTCTTGATAGTCAATTAGATACGAAGGAAAAAATTTTATAATCAGACGAATCACCACTTAGAGGTGAATTTTTAAGAGATATTGGGGGAAATATGGGCACGGATAATAATTTGAGGGCCTTGTTAGCGCTGGGACAGAGTCCATGGTATGACAACATAGATCGCAGATTAATCCAGAATGGCCAGATAGAAAAACTGTTTCGTTTGGGGATTACAGGGGTTACCTCCAACCCCAGTATCTTTGAAAAAGCCGTGAACGGATCACCCGTGTATGATGCTGCGATAAAAGAACTGGCGGAGGCAGGCAAATCCCCTGAAGAAATCTGCGATTTGATTACGATTCAGGATATTCAATCTGCTGCAGACCTGCTGTATGATACCTATGAAACGACCGAGGGGAAGGATGGTTATGTGAGCCTTGAGGTGCACCCTGATTACGCCTATGATGCCAAGAAGACGATTGACCATGCCAAAACGATCCACAAGCAGGTTGCCAGACCCAACCTGATGATTAAGGTCCCTGGCACAGAGGAGGGATGCGAAGCCATTAGGGTCCTTACGCGAGAAGGTATCAACGTCAATGTCACCCTTCTTTTTTCCTTAAAGCATTATGAGGCAAGTGCCAGGGCTTATGTAGATGGCCTGAGAGAAAGACTTGGCGACGGAAATTCCATAGATCGGGTCTGTTCGGTTGCCAGTGTGTTTGTGAGCAGGATCGATACAAAGGTTGATAAGATGCTAGAGGGTCTCAAGATAGACGGGCTTAAAGGTAAGATCGCTGTGGCAAACGCCAAAATGATTTACCAAAAATTTAAGGCACTGTTTTATAATGGCATCTTTGGTGACCTAGCTTCAAAAGGAGGGCATATACAGCGCGTGCTCTGGGGAAGCACCAGTACAAAAAATCCCGAGTACAGCGACGTCAAATATGTGGACGAATTGATCGGTAAGGATACCATCAACACCCTGCCCCACAGTACACTTGAGGCCTTTTTGGACCATGGCACGCCCAGGTTAACGATAGAAGAAGATTTGGACAAAGCAAGACAAGACCTGGATATTATGTTACAGAGGCAACAAATTGATTTAAACAAGGTCTGTGACGAGACCCAGCAGGAAGGGGTAGAAGCCTTCCGTGTCTCTTTTCAGAAACTAATGGATGCCGTTGCTCACAAGGCGATGCCAGGAAAAGTGTAAAACAAATTGAAGGCGAATCCCCATCCTGCAGATCATTCCTGTTGAACAGAGGCCTTTGCCTCTATCCCACAAGTTCAGAAACCCTGACAAAATGAACCTCGTTCTTAATATTGGGTAGCGCCTCGTTAAGCACTTCCCATGTGGTAGGATAAGGGTGCCCTATTCCAATGGCTTGGCCCTGTTTCTTGGCTATACTGATCAGTCGATTTATCTGGAAGCGGATTGCATTTGCATCCTGGATGTGGTCCAGGAACACGTGCCTTTGGGCGAATTTCAGCATTAGCAGGTGGGCTGCCTGCCTGCAACAAGATCGGGGGCTCGTAAGGCTGTCTACGAAAAACAGGTTCCGTTTTTTCAGGATGGTAAATATCTGGCGCATTTTCGCCGAGTCTTGGGTGAGCCTGGAGCCCATATGGTTATTTACACCGACTGCAAAAGGGACGGCATCCAGATCTTTTCGAACTTGATGCAGGAGTTCGTCTGGCGTCATGGAGGAAAGAAGAGCTCCGGCCCCTGGATCGACTTCAGGATAGGCCAAAGGCTCCATGGGAAGGTGGACAAGGACATCACGGCCGCTTTGGTGGATCGCAGTGGCAATACTTTTTTGAAACGGGCTGTGCGGAAGCACGGAAAAGGACATCACACCTTCAAGATCCAAAAATTTTGAAGCGATTTCTTCATCATATCCCAAGTCATCAATGATGATCGCAACCCTGGGAGGTGAAGCTTGGGGCACCACAGCAGGCTTCTTTTCTTTGATCTTCAAAAAGACAAGGCGATGGGTGTGATGTCCGTTGATAGACAGATCAAGGATGACTTCCTGTTGCGGTCCCGAGGTAAACCGGATGGCTCTTTTGGGTATGCGTCCAGAGAACCGACCGAGAAAAGCCTCTCTAATATTGCTAGGCGATAGGGGTTTTCGAAGATATATCTCCATCTCTGAAAAGGTCCAGGGCTCTGCATCGTCCCCCCTGGATTGGACTAACTTGAATGTGACGTCGTCAGCGGGGATTTTCAAGGCCAACAGCGCATCATAAATGCACCGATCTATCTCTTTGATGTTGGTTTCTATCCCCCGAGAGGGAAAGGTCTCAAAAGGGGGCAATGAATGCGGAGGCAGGGTTTTTGTGGTACGGAGCCAATACAGCCCATAGCCAAAGAGTCCGACCAAGACGACGAGGCCCGCCAGAACAAGTCCCTTTTGGATCTTTTTTTGTGCGGCTTTTTTCTGGGTGGTGTGCCGCCGCTTCTTGGTCGAGGTCTTTGTCCGACTCACCATGGTCTCGGTTCAGTGGGACATCTTGGAAAAGAATTGCCAGCTAGTCAGAATGTCAAGTGCGGTTCGAACCTGATAATCCTTTGTAACGAGTCGTTGTACGGCATCTAGAGGCGCTTCACCAGGCATTTTCACGCCTTTTCTTTGTCGGATCTCCTCTTTCATCTCCTCGGACAGGCCCTCTTGGGGTTTAGCTGAAATATGGTTTTTCAGGTCCTTTTCCTTCATACGCGGGTGTTTTTTGTCTTCACTCTCTGAGAGAACTCTTTGCTCAACCACGATATCCGGCACAATCCCTCGAGTCTGTATTGCGTGACCCTTTGGGGTGTAATACCGGGCGATGGTGAGTTTCAAGCCAGAGCCATCGCGTAGCGGCTCTACCGTTTGAACCGATCCCTTTCCAAACGAGCTTGTCCCTAGCACCAAGGCACGGCCGTGATCCTGCAACGCCCCGGCCACGATCTCTGATGCGCTTGCGCTCCCCGCATTGATCAGGAGCACAAGGGGATACGGGTGTTTATCCTTATCAGGATGAGCCGTGTAGACCTTTGAGTGGGCCTTTACCCTTCCCTTGATCGAAACAATTTTCCCTTTGTCCAAAAAGATGTCAGCCACCTTGACTGCTTGATCGAGGAGGCCCCCGGGGTTATCACGAAGGTCCAAAATCAGTCCTTTCAAAGGTGTTTCGTCGGATTCCAGACGCCTTAAGGCCTTGTTCACATCATCAGCGGTATTCTCCCTGAAGTTCGTAATCCGAACGTAGCCGTAGCCGGGACGGAGCAGATGGGACCGCACACTCTCCAGGGGGATGATGTCCCGAACAATGGTGAAATCCATGGGCTCGGGTTGTCCTTTTCGCCTGATCGTAATGACCACGGAGGTGCCCTTTTTCCCGCGCATCTTCTTGACGGCTTCCCACAACATCATGTTCTGGGTCTCTTCCCCGTCTACCTTGATGATTTGATCCCCAGCCTTTATGCCTGCCTTGTAGGCCGGTGAGTCCTCGATCGGAGAGACAACCGTAACCACGTTGTCTTGTATGGTAATTACAATACCAATGCCGCTGAACTCCCCCTTGGTTTCTATCTGAAGTTCTTTGAATGATTGGGGCAACAAAAACGCAGAGTGGGGATCAAGAGAGCTTATCATCCCGCGGATTGCACCCTGGATGAGCTTTTTTGAGTCTACTGGGTCCACGTAGTTTTTTTCTATGATATCAAGAACGTCACTAAAAACCTTAAGCTCTTCATAGGTCTTATCCGTACCGGCCAACAGGTGTTGATGAACCCCGCTGATGCTCACCCAAAGCATGGCTGAGAAAAGCAGCAGTCCCCCAAGGATTGCCTTGTGTCGTCTTACTAATTGTCTCATGAACCCTCCATCGCTGATTTTGTGAAATGGCTGGAGCCTGTCGGCTGGTACCTTTTTCACCAGATGGGTCTCCTGCGCACCGCGAGACCAGCTTTGTAAAAGCATGAATGGTCGTGTTGCAGTTGAAAAGCCTGTTTAACGTAGTAAACAGCAAAATCAGATCGAAAACATACGATCATTAGCAACGGTGTTTTTTGTTTAATATATCATAAATTGGAAAGATTACAATGCCTGACCTTATGAAAGGGGGCTTTTCAGGGCAAGCGGCCGCTCGGTGATCTGATCGAACAACGTGTACCCCATCTTTCTCTTCCTACGGCTGGATCAGCGTGACCTTAAGCCCCATTGCCCTGTCAAGCTCTGCCTTTGATATGTGAAACCTGCTCAAGGCATTGAAATGGTTGGTCTGGGTCTTTGTGAGAAGGGTCTGGGCGTCTAGAACCTCGGTGGATGTCGCGACTTGTTCCTTATACCGTTCTTCGCTTATCCTAAAATTTTCTCGGGCCTGTTCCACAGCCTTTTGCACCGTCAGGATGTTTTGTTCTGATTCTTTCACCCTAAGATAGGCCTCTTTCACCTCCTGCCGGATCTGGTCCCTAATCTCTGTCTTGTTGTACCTCGCCTGTGCCAGCCGACTCAATTTTTCCTTAACTCTGTACCGGGTCTTTCCCCACTCCCAGAAGGTCCATGAAGCCGTGGCCACAACATCCCATTCGTCCCTATCGGCGATGCCGTCTCCTCCGTCCACCCCCGGGTTGTCGCCCTTTTTATAATAGTTTCCCTGAAGGTCTATTGACGGATAGTAACCCTTTTGGGTCAATTTCACGTTCTTTTCCGCTGTCTCCACCTCAAGATCGGCAATTTTTATCTCGGATCTTTGTTTCAGGGCTGTTTCGACACAATCTTGATATGCCTGGGTGAAAGGCTCATAAGTCATCACATCTTCTATGGCCACAGGGGCATCAATAGGACGTTTAAGGAGGGTATTGAATCGAGATTTTGCCACTTGAACGTTATTCTTTGCCACGACAAGGTCTTGCTTGGCATTGGCCAGTTCCACCTCTGCCTTGAGGAGATCGTTTCTGGGTATCATCCCGACTTCATAAAAATTCCTGGCGACCGCAGCATGGGCTGTCAGCTGGGTTACAGCCTGTTGGGCAACCTTTTCGAGCTTTTCCATTTGAAGAAGCTCAAAGTAGGCCCTCTTGACCTTCAAGACGAGATCCTGGCGGGCTTGCTGTTCGAGGAGTTTTGCCACATCGAGGCCCAAGGCAGAGATTTGATATTCGGTCCATATAGAAAAGCCCGAGAAGATGGGTTGATCAAGGGTTGCCGTAAAGCTGTACAAATTCTCTGGGCTTGTGACAGCACCAGTGGAGCCCTTTTTCTCTTCGTCCAACCGCTTGTATGTGTAATTAGCGCTTAGTTTGGGCAGAAATTCTGAGAACTGTTTTTTCTTGTTTGCCTCGGCCGTCACGACTTCTTCTTTGGAGGTAAGGACCTGCGTGTTATGCTTAAGAGCATATTCAATACTCGATTTTAAGGTAAAGGTCTGGCTGGGTTCTTCGGCTTGACAGGGCCAGGGCCAGCCGAGCAAGGCCCAAACAAGACAACAGAGGGCCATCCAGACAAGGCCTGCAGTTTCTGTGTAAGTACGATCATGTTTCATGGGTTGGTTACCTCCTTGATTTAACGGCCTGTGGACTTTCGGTCGTCCAAGAATTCTTCTAACAAGGTTGGTCACTTTGTTTGCCCAGCGAGGTCCCCAAAAGCCTGTTTAAGTTTGCTGTTGACCAATTGGAACGAGCTTGATACAGGAGAATACTGGCAAGGAGTGCCGACCACGGTTTTCTTTGCCCAAAGAGCCTCCACTGGACACGCAAAACAGGGCTTCTTCCAGTTCAGTGGGGGTTTTTTTGTTTATTAAGCTGTCTTGTTTAATATCATCGCCCGACAAATTCAACCCCTATCTATAGGGATTGCATGGATCTTGACTAAAAAGGGTCTCGCAGATGAAAAGAAGGTGGCCTTGTTATCTGGTGGGGCTTAAAAGCAACAAGAGACCACCGACATCTGGGTCAGGGCGATTTGGGCAACAGCCTGTATTTGCTTGACCCTGGTTTAATAGAAGCTCCCTGCAGCCCGCGAAGCACTGCCGTCAGGCAGAATCTGCGGGGTTAGCGCTCGCTTTTCGGTTCAACAGGGCTTGCTGCAAGGAGCTTCTATTATGTCTCTGGTGATAAGCAACTCATCTCAAGTTCCTTAATCGGGTTGTAGGTTGTATCATCATATTGATTCCAAAGGAACGATTCTACGGCGCAAGCTGCGGGGAATGCGCTTCGCTTTTGCAGTTCAAGCTGTTCCACCCACAGGAGCTAAGGGATACCATATTCTGACTGTATTTATTGAACCCTGCGGGTAACACCAGTGATGGAAGCGGGTATCGCAGATCACGTGTCGTCACTTGAGGGAATAAAGACTTGCGGAAAGATGGAGAGCTAAGCAAAAAAACAATAAGAAATCGTGGAAAAGAATCAATTTATAGGAAATCTTGAATAGTCAATATTGCGTGTAAGGGGACTCCTTGCGCCTCTATGTTCTCTTTCCCATTTTCTTCACATCGGTCAAGCAAAACGATTGCCGCTAAAACTTCTAATTCGTGCTCTCTCGCGATTTTTATGGCTTTTATAGTGGACTTTCCAGTCGTCACAACATCATCAACAATGATCACGCTATCATTTTTTTCTACACTTCCTTCTATTTGAAGCCCCAATCCGTGTGGTTTAGGCTTTTTTCTTATCACAAAGGCCTCTATGGGGTTTTTTCTGAGGAAAGATGTAAACGCAGTAGCAACAGCAATGGGATCGGCACCCATTGTAAGTCCACCAACAGCTTTAGGTTTCAAGTTTAATTCTTGAATTTTGTCAAATACAAGGCTCCCAATCAGCACTTGTCCCTCAGGGGCCATGGTTATCTTTTTCATATTAAAGTAATAGTGGCTCATCTTTCCGGAAGACAAGGGGAAAGATGCGGTATCGGATTTTTGGAATGATCTTTCCTTTATCAGTTCGATAACTTTCTCTTTGTCGTTCATGCTTCCCCTTTTGCAAGCAGTATCATGTGTGGTACTTATATGGC
Source organism: Deltaproteobacteria bacterium (assembly GCA_003647275.1). Taxonomy (GTDB): domain Bacteria; phylum Desulfobacterota; class Desulfobacteria; order Desulfobacterales. The sequence goes on along the minus strand of QMMN01000009.1, from coordinate 59,778 downwards.
GGGGAACATATGATTCTGTGTCCTGTGCGAGCGTCGTCTGCATATTCCGTCTCCCCCCAAAAATGAACACAAAGGATTTAATACCGAAATCTGCATTATTTTTCAAGGACGGAACATTGATTTTTTTGGATAAGAAAAGTAATCTTATCTCAAAAAACACATTTTCGACGCCATGTCAAGGCGAAAATAACAATATATAGCGTATTCATAAAATTATTATAGCACATATAGGGTCATTCAAACCAAAACCATTTTTTTATAAATACGAAAAAGGATGACGCAAATGCCTCGCACTGTATCTGTTAATGCATCATTTTCACCAGGGGGAGGAAAAGACGCGAGATGGAGATGTGTTGGAAAGGATGGTCTTTTCTATGAAAAACAAACGCAAATTTAGGACCCTCATAGACCTCGAAAAGCTGAACAGGCTTAATGCGGAGGGATGTTTGGCGTGCGGTAAGAAATTTACGCTTGGCAATGAGGTGGTGCTGGCTCGGGGAAAATGGCAAGGCTTTCGATACATCCACGAAAATGAGGCCATCTTTGACCAAAAGAGCGGTGACTACTACGAGCGAGGATATTACGCAGCCATGAAAAAGGGCCTGGCTGATCAAAGGTAATGCCTGGCATCATCAAATCTGTGTTCATGGGTGGCTTACTGAGAACGCCTTGACCAGAAGCGTTTTGTGTGAATTTGGTTTGACACAAGAGGCCGCTCCATTATAAGTTGTAGCCAATACGCCCAGCTTAGAATGACTTTGAGACTCGACAATCCATACATGAGGACACAAGCGCTTTTACCCGTCAAATGTGAGAATGTGAGAAAGAGGTTTTGTCTTGCCTGCGGGGAAAACCAGCTTCCAAAGAGAAGGCGGCGCTATTGTAGCGACAAATGTAAGAAAAGGCTTGAGTTTGCGCTCTTTATCGCGACAGGCTTGATTGAGACCTTGCGCGCACGTTACGCTGCATTCTCGTACACGGAAGAGGTCTTGATCCTTGATGTGCTGCCACTTGGCTCAAGCGTTATATCGAGGTTTATGTGGAGGAGAAGCAAACACAAGAAGGTTGCAGATGACCTTCTGGACCTGATTGAGCAGGCAGGTCGCGAGTGGTACGAGAGGGAGGAACAAACCAAATCCAGGTGGCATGCGTCTCAGCATTTGTTGGACAAGGCATCCCGACAGGACCTCCCTATTCATGTTGTGGTCCCGGTTTCTCGGAGAACGCCACAATTAAACCACAAAGAAAAAACGGCCCTCAAACTCCTTGATCTAACCAAAGAACAAATTCTGGCCGCAGACAACATACAGTATATCAAATCGGCCTATAGAAGGAAAGCAAAACGCCATCATCCCGACAAGGGGGATACGAGCAATAAGTTCATCCAAATCAATGACGCGCATTCAGAACTTCTCAACTGGGCTGAAAGCCCCAGATTCCGTTCCAGGAGAGCCCTTCCGAACAGCTGGTGCTATGATGCTTCACGAAAAAGATGGGTGCCGCCCGCATAGTGACGGCTCTCTATGTATTTTGGTCAGCCTCAAGTAGTGCCTTAAGTTGATGCCCGTCAATGTTTTCTTCTTTTAAAACCAGTGCAGCCCCTTTATCCAGCACCTTCTTATGTCTGGTCAGGATCTCCTTGGCGACTTCATATTGAGAATCCAAGATCTCCTTGATTTCACGGTCAATAACCTGTGCTGTTTGTTCGCTGTAGGCCCTTGTTGAAGTCAGGCCCATATCCGGGAATAGTTGTCGTTGGCGTTCCTTTTCAAAACAGATGTGACCCAACTCAGCACTCATGCCATATTCTTTGACCATGCTCCGCGCGATATCAGTGGCCCTGGAAAGGTCGTTGTGCGCGCCGGTTGAAACGTCCTGAAACTGGATCTCTTCGGCTGCGCGTCCTCCCAATGCTACAGCGATCTTGTTCAAAAGTTCTCTCTTGCTCATCAAGAAGCGGTCCTCGGTGGGCACCTGCAGGGTATAGCCTAAAGCAGCGACCCCCCGGGGTATGATAGAGATCTTTCGAACGGGGTCGGTGCCTGGCAGGGAAAGGGCCACCAAGGCATGGCCCACCTCGTGATAGGCCACGATTTCCCTTTCCTTTTTATTGATGAGGCGGTTCTTCTTTTCAAGTCCAGCAATAATTCGCTCAACAGCCTCTTGAAACTCGGCCATCCCAACCTGTTCTTTATTGTGTCGGACCGCTAGCAGGGCCGCCTCATTGACCAGGTTGGCCAGGTCGGCCCCCACAAACCCAGGGGTCATGCCAGCAATGGTTTCCACGTCTACGTCTTTATCAACTTTAATGCTTTTCAAGTGGACCTTAAGGATGTCTGTGCGTCCCTTCTTGTCCGGTCGATCGACCAAGATGTGGCGATCAAACCGACCCGGCCGCAGGAGGGCTGGGTCCAGGATCTCCGGCCGGTTGGTGGCTGCCATGAGGATAACGCCTATGGTCGGGTCAAAGCCGTCCATTTCAACCAACATCTGGTTCAAGGTCTGTTCTCTTTCGTCATGGCCTCCTGTGATGCCCATGCCTCGTGCCTTTCCCAGGGCATCCAGTTCGTCAATAAAGATGATACAGGGGGCCTTCTCTTTGGCTTGGGCGAACAGATCTCGCACGCGGGCTGCACCCATTCCCACAAAGAGCTCAACGAATTCCGAGCCGCTCATGCTGAAAAAGGGCACCCCGCTTTCCCCGGCGACAGCTTTCGCCAGGAGCGTCTTTCCAGTCCCTGGAGGACCTATCAGCAAGATCCCTTTGGGGAGCTTTCCGCCCAGCCTGGTAAACTTCTCGGGGGACTTGAGGAATTCAATCACTTCGACCAACTCGTCCTTGGCCTCATCCACACCAGCTACATCATCAAAAGTCACCCCCTCGTCTTCCATGTAGACCTTGGCTTTCTTTCGACCTAGGGTTAAGAAACTCCCTTGCTGGGCGGCGAATCGGCGCATCATCAAATACCAGATCCCAACGAAAAGAAACACCGGAAAGATCCAGGAGGCGAGATTCTTCAAGAAGTCGCTCTCGATGACCCCCTTGAATGTTACGTTGTACTTTTCCAGAAGCTGAGACAGATCCTGATCCACGCGAACCGTGGTAAAGACCTTTTCTACTGCCTGGCCATCTTTGAGGGTCTTCATTTTGCCCTGGATTCGATCTTGCGTAATGGCAACCTCGGTCACCCTTCCAGCTTGAAGCGCCTTGACAAAGTCACTGTAGGGGATGTGCTCTACTGCGAACATCTGGACAATCAGGTTATGGAGGATCAGGATAATCCAGATGACGATTAATACATACCAGATGGAAAACTTGTGATGTTTTTCCATACCGAATGCCTCCTTTCTTGCAAGGCGACCATTGCAATCGGTGATGGGCGGCCCCGATCGTTTGGGGCACGCTGTGAAAAGATGCGCCTTGCCGTTCTGGCGACGCGAGGGAAACGCTTTTCCCTCAATGGATGTCACAGAATAGGTCTAAGACCGACTTGGCGAAGGGATAACGATCTCGTCTTTTAAAAAAGGCGTCATAGAGTCCCAGCCATGAGAGCGCTGTGTCTATCTGCGGGATAATCTTTTGTTCGTCCCTGTGACTAATTGTAAAAAGGCGGCAGCGGTTGTAACCCATGAGTTTATACAACAGCTGTCCACTCTCGTATTGCATAAGAAGGGCCCTCTTGGGTGGTTTTTTTGTATCATGCGTGACCAAGAAGAAAAAGGCGCGAGCCGGTACCTCAATCACTGCATCAATTGTCACATTCGACAAGGGCCGCAACCTGGCCAGGTCTTCCCGGTGCTTTGGATTTTTTGCAACAGCTTCCAGCATGGGCCGGCGCCACAAGGCTGGAGGGACAAGCTCACCTGAACGCCTTCTAGGCCACTTCAACATCTTGGGAAGTTTGGTGAGGTGATTGACCTCTTGCTCTAAGGGGGTCAGGGTCCGAGATGGGCCCAGGTGGACAATCCTTTGTTTGATATATGTGCCTAGGGGTTTTACGAAAAAGCTCACCTTTGCCTTTTCCACCACCTCATCAGGGCAACCACAGCCCAGAAGATCTTGGATGAAGATCTTGACACCTTCCCGATCACGGTCAGCCGGATTCAGAAAAATTATGGCAAGGACCTTCACCAAGGTATCTTTTGAACAAATCGCGTTTGTCTGACTATCTGGCAATCTCATTTTCTATAATACATTGATTATATACTTCACAGCCAGGGATAACAGGATGAGCCCCAGGATCAGCTTTATGGTCTTTGCCGGCATATACTTTTGTAGCCTTGCACCGCTGTACATCCCCACGAAGCCACCAACGCCAAAAAGGGCTCCCAGCATCCAGTCAGGGGCTATAGCAAGGCCCGTGTGTGCATACATGGGCGCTATGATGGTATAAAATACAACGCCCGCAATAGACGTGAGCAATGTCCCCAGCAATGCAGCGCCAGCAATGGTATAGACCGGCAGGTCGAAAATCGCTATCAGGAACGGGGCGATGATGGCACCACCACCTATGCCGTAAGCGCCTCCGATGATTCCCACTGCAAAGGTAAGCATAAAGAGGGTAATGGTATTAAACGAAAAGGTCTCGCCATAAAACTCGTAGGTATAGTTGGTGAATGAAAACCTGATCGTCTTGATAACTGCAGCGCCCGCAAGTTCTGATTTTACGTGTCTCCTGATCTGGGTTGATCTTTCCTTGAACCTTTCCTCAAGGGCCTTTGTTTTCATCTTGTTCGCAGCTGCTTTTTCTGTCAAATCATAAAGTAGCCTGAGACCGATATAAAGCAAGACGCAGCCCACAAAGAACTTGAAATGCTTGGGGTCCGGAAGATACTTAATCCTGAAAATGGCGCCTAGGAACACCCCCGGGAGTGTGCCCGCAATGATGACCCATGCCAGCGGCCAAGCCATCCTGCCTTCTCTGATGTATTGATATACACCGCTTGGTATGGCAACGATGTTATAAACGAGATTTGTCGGACTCACCGCGGGACTCGAAAAGCCAAGGATGCTTACCTGGAAAGGAAGGAGCAGAAAAGCTCCGGACACACCTCCCATGGATGTGAAAAAGGAGACGAGAAAGGCAACGGTTATGGGAATCAGCGGGAAAACATCGACCCCTGAAACCGGGAAATGCATAGGACTCACATTACCTTGGGAAAATAGACGGTCATGCCGGGGCCCCTCATCAGCCAAAAGCCTCCTGTCGCCAGTCAGCGCGCTTTCCCGATTCGGGCGTCAACAACAATAGGTTATACAGACCTTCTCAGGCTAAGTGCATACCCGCTTCTTAAGCCTGCTTTGCTTAAACTTTATACCATAATAAGCAAAGGGAAGGAAGGCTTTTGCCATTCTGAGTCGCAAGGAAGCTGACATATTTGCTTGACATTATGTCTGGCGCGATATATATGCCACGCACAGCATATCTGTCCCTGATGTCCCGGCCCCCCCTGGCGATGCGCCTTATGCCAGGCATACGGCTGTTTGAGCAACAGCCTGTTGGTTGCAGGTCAAATGCTAATGAGGGACGAGGGTGAACCGGGACGCTATGGCAGCAGATTTTTTCTTTTGAAAGGAGTGCACGATGAAAAAGCGTTTCGTAACAGCACTTGGGGCGATGTTGGGCATGTTACTGATTCCGTTGGTCAGCGGGGGTGGGGAACCGGTGATTAAGATGTCGACAACGACCAGCACGCAGGCCTCTGGTCTGCTCGATATGCTACTTCCGAACTTCACGAAAGATACCGGGATAGAGGTCAAGGTTTTTGCCAAGGGCACTGGTGCTGCCATCCGGGACGGTATGGACGGAAACGTGGACGTGATCTTTGTTCATGCAAAGGCCCGGGAGGAAAAGTTTGTCTCAGAGGGATACGGTACCCGCCGATACGCAGTCATGCATAATGACTTTGTGATCCTTGGCCCACCTGAAGACCCTGCTGGCATAAGGGGAATGAAGGATGCGGCTGCTGCGCTAAAGAAGATTGCCAGAGCCAAAGCGAAGTTTATATCCCGAGGGGACGATAGCGGCACCCACACCAAAGAGCAAGCACTTTGGGCGGCGACCGGGCTTCCCCTGGTAACGAAAACCACGACCGTGGTGAAGGGTGGCATAAAAAGGGCGCTTGCTTTTAAGCATCCACAAGGGCTGGGCACGTGGTATCTTTCTATCGGGCAAGGCATGGGCAAGGCCCTGACCTATGCAAATGAAAAACAGGCCTATACGCTTTCAGATCGAGGCACGTACATCAAGTACAAATTAGGCCGGAAAGAAGGCCTGGACCTCGAAGTCCTTTGTGAAGGTGATGAAATGTTGTATAATCCCTATGGCGTCATTCCGGTGAACCCCGAAAAATATTCTCATGTAAAATTTGACTTGGCGGATCGATTTGCCAAGTGGCTTGTATCACCAAGGGGACAGGCCTTGATTGCCAACTATAAGCTCCTTGGCCAGCAGCTCTTTTATCCAGACGCAATTCCAGATGCAAAATAATTTTCACGGGTCAGTTTCACCATCTGTAACAGTTCAGGAGGCAGTCTTCCTTACCTCGAATGGTAAACGATTACGATGATCTTGCTGACCACCGATAAATACTTTCTCACCGCTGAGGATCGATGAATCTCCTTATAGACAGTTTTATTTCGGCCATCCTGCTCCTGAAATCCTTAGACGCAGAGGTCTGTGCTATCGTCCTTGTATCTTTGAAGGTTAGTTCTTCATCCACCTTGATCGCGAGTCTCATTGGCATCCCGGCCGGCTTTGCAATCGCCTTTAAAGAGTTTCGAGGCAAAAGAATCACGATCACGATCCTGAATACCCTCCTGGCCCTTCCCACGGTCGTTATTGGTCTGTTTGTCTATGCGTTTATTTCAAGAAGGGGGATCTTCGGGCCCCTGGACCTCCTTTACACGCAAAAGGCAATTATCATCGGCCAGGTTATCCTGATCATACCCATTGTCACGACCTTTACCATTGCAGCCATCAGCCGTATTGATGACCGCTACAGAAAGAGCGCCATGACCCTGGGAGCCACCACATTACAAACGGCAGGGGTGGTCTTTCGGGAGGCAAGGTTCGGCATTATGGCTGCGGTCATTGCATCCTTTGGGCGGGTTATTGCAGAAGTGGGGATCAGCATGATGTTGGGGGGCAATGCCAAAGGGTTTACCCGGACCATGACCACGGCCATGGCCTTGGAATACGACAAAGGAGAATTCGTTTTAGCTGTTGCCTTGGGAGTGATCCTTCTGATGATAAGCTTCACGGTGAACCTGTTTTTCAATTATTTGCAAGGGAGGGCCCGGGTCTAATGCTTTTCGAGATCAAGAACCTCACCAAGGTCTATGGAAATCGCAAGGTTCTTGACATCCCCGAGCTCCGTCTAGAAAAGGGGAAGGTATATGGTCTGCTTGGCCCAAACGGTTCAGGCAAGACGACCCTACTGGAGATCCTGAGTTTCTTGCTGCCGCCCACCACGGGTGAAATCGTTTATGATGCAAGGACGGTGGATTTTTCCGAAGCTTTTCTTCAGGGGCTGAGAAGGGAAGTGGTGATGGTCGAGCAGCATCCTATCCTTTTTACCACAAGTGTTTACAAGAACGTGGAGTTCGGGCTGAAAGTCAGGAAGGAGCCAAAGGCGCGCAGAAAAAGGATGATTCATGAAGTGCTCGATTTGGTGGGAATGCGCGAATTTGCTGAGGCCAGCGCTCATAAGCTTTCAGGCGGAGAGACCCAGAGGGTCGCCATTGCCAGAGCCCTTGCCTGCTCTCCCAAGGTGATCCTGTTCGACGAACCGACTTCCAACGTGGACATTGAAAATCAGATTGCCATTGAGGGTATACTAAGGGACATCAATATTCAAAAAGGGATTTCGGTCATCTTTACCACCCACAACAGAATACAGGCGACCAAACTCTCTGATCGTATCATCTTTCTCTTTAACGGAAAGCCCGCCTCTTCCATTTATGAGAATATCTTTAGCGGATCCATTAGCACAGATGGCAATGGGAATAAGTATTGCTTAATTCATAACAAGGTAAGGCTTGCGGTCCGGACCGACAAGACCGGGTATGTGAAAATATCCGTAGATCCTAAGATGATCAAGGTATTTCCAGCCCAGGATAGCTCCGCAGGAGGCCACAAGCTTGTTGGCCGGGTGATGCAATTGACGGACGAAGGGGACCACGTAAGGGCCCTTATAGATATCGGGATCCCTATCAGTGTCCTACTTGGCCGAGAAAAATACAAACAAGCCCCTATCCTGACCGGAGAGCGGGTGGAGCTGTTTTTCCCTCTGGAAAGCGTAGAAATCATGTAGGCGTGCTGATCGCTGATGCCTGAATACATGAAAAGGAAGCCCAGGGACAAACGACTTGACAAAGGATAGCACAGGGCTTATTTATTCAATAAGTTTTAATCATCATTCACGTTAAGAGGGCACAACAATGGTTGACGCCAAAACCCCATCTCTTATCAGAGGTGGGGTTTATTTTTGGGGAGGCAAGGTAAGATCGTGTTAATCACAAAAAAGGGGGTGTCTGTCATGGAAACTTTCCAGGAATCGAGACTCTCCGAGATTTTTTCAAAGTGGATTCCGTGGGGCCACGGATCCGGCAAGAAAGCCCACGGCAACAAGTACTATCTCCATAACTTTACCAGGGCTTACAGAAGCTGGCTTCTCCCCTATATCAAATCCCGCATCCACTCCAAAGAATTCAGGCCGATCCTTTCCTTTCTGTACACTGACCTGAATTGTAATCTTGACTGTCACTACTGTTATAGCAAGGAAAAGAAAATACCCGGCATGACAATGCAGGTGGCCAAGGATGCCGTGGACTGGCTCAATTCCGTGGGCTGTAGGGTTTTGGCCTACATGGGCGGAGAGCCGTTGGTGCGAAAGCGCTTCATTATAGAGCTGACCCGCTACGCCACCGAAAGAGGATTTTTTGTGTATCTTCCCACCAATGGCATCCTCATGGATGAGGCCTTTATCGATGAGATCGGAAGCGCCGGTGTCTCTACGATCAATCTTGCCGTGGACGCTGTGGAGGGCTATGAGGGTATCCCAAAATACTTCACCCGTATTAAGCCACAATTTGAATACTTGGTTGAGCGGGAAAAAGAATATGGTTACATTACCTTCTTTAACATCAATATTACCCACAAGAACGTGCGCGATGTAAGGGTGCTGACCGAGATCGCCCATTACTATGGGATTGCCACGGACTATCACATCAATGAGCCCCCTCTGATCAGGTATGATACCTACCAGCACAAGGATGATGGGGCCTGGATCACAGAAGAGGCGTTTCAGGCGGTGGACGAACTCATAGACTGGTTGATCGAGAAGAACTTGCAAGGATACACCATGGTAAACTCAGTTGAACACCTCCGAGCCATGAAGCTGTTTATTCGACACCAGTTGCCCCCCTGGCCCTGTCGGGCCGGAGAACTCTCCATGGTGATCCGCCTGGACGGCTCTTTTGCGCCTTGCTTTGAGCTTTATGGCTCGACAGAGGATTGGGGAAACATCTATGATGGCCCCAAATTCGATCCGGTCAAATTGGCCAAACTGAAGAAAAAAACCAGTCCCCACTGTCTTTCAACGTGCAATTTTCAGGTGAACCATTATTCTCAGTCGTTCTTCCATTCCCTTCAATGGGTGGCTAAGCACGCTTACGCACACTTTTTCGGTATTTCATAAAGGTTGTTCGTGCTGAAGATGACCTGCCAGATCCTGTTTCTTGGGTCGCCACTCCTGATGGTGGCCATTGCCCAGGGGCTGTGCATCAAATACAACAGATTGCGGTGGCTGAGGAGACCACTTGATCTTGGCCTGCGATTTAGGGGGAAAAGGATCTTTGGGGATCACAAAACCTGGAGAGGGCTCGTGATCAATGTGGCTTTTTGTATACTGGGAGCGCGGATTCAGGGCTGGATTCAGAGTAATGGGCTTATTGCTTCCTGGTTGCCGTTATTGGACTACAGCAAAGACGGGGGTATGCTGGGACTATTGCTTGGCCTTGGCGTGACAGCAGGCGAATTGCCCAACAGTTTTTTAAAGCGTCAACTCGGGATCTCCCCGGGTAAGCGGGGGAAGCGGGTTGTTGGTATGGCGTTTTTCCTCTTTGATCAGCTCGACTTGGCCATAGGCGCATGGGTGTTTATCTATCTTATTGTGAAACCCTCCCCATACCTGATCCTGTGGTCTCTTGTACTAACCCTGGTGCTGCACGTGATGGTCTCCAGTGTCGGGTATGTGCTTGGCATGCGAAAGACCATTGTATAGATCCAGTATTTCGGAAACCTCTATTGAAGAACCCTGCAACCCGCGAAGCACTGCCGTCAGGCAGAACCTGCAGGGGCAGCGTTAGCTCTCCTGTGGAGAATGCGCTTGCTATTGCGGTTCAAAGATACTGATACGGGCGTTCTCTCGGTCCACAACAAAGATCTGCCCGGACCTGTTGATGTAAATAAAAGAAGGCAAATGCAGGCGCCCTTCTCTCCAGCCTAACTGTGAGAAGGCAAAAAGAAATTGCCCTTTTTTATTGAAGACCAGAACTTGGTTTTTATGTTGATCAACCACATAGATCAAACCCCTTTGGTCGATAGCAAGGCTCACCGGAAAGTCGAATTCGCCTTTATTGGATCCCCTTTTTCCAAATCTTAAAAGAAGATTTCCCTGGTTGTCATAAACGCGAATCGAGCCATCCAGGGTGCTCAGCGCATAAATACGACCTGCTGTGTCCACCTTCACATCCCTGAGGCCTCGGCCCTCTTTGACCAGGACCTGCCTTTCAAATTGTAAATTTGAATCAAAGACCAGAATCCTGGCGTTCGCTTTATCCACAATGTATAAGTGATCTGCCGAATCCACTGCCATGTGGCCCGGATATATGGTGTTCCCTTCGGGAACGGCAGAAAAATCGATCGGTTTTATGGATTTTCGGGCTATATCAATCACCAGGACCCGCCCCTCTGTGGGCTCTGTCACGAAAAACGTACCTTTGCTATCTTTGACGATACTGGCTGGAAAGGCTAAGGCACCACCACCGGTGAATTCTGAAATATATTTAAAATCAGCATCAAAGGCGAGTATTCGATGATTGGTTGTATCGGTTGCATACAATCTGTTCTTGTTTTCGTCAAAAAAGACACCACCCAACAGGCCGAGATAGCCGATCTCTTTGTTGCCAGTGATGGAAGAGAGGTGTTTTATGCGGCCTTCTTGCTTACCAAAGCCACTGGCCGGCATGAGGAGAAATAAAACCAACCCAATGACAAAAAAATAGAACCGTCTAAACATCATCACTCCAGAGTTAGCGTCAGCTTCGGCGGCTGCGGGGTTAGCGAGCGCTTTTGCAGTTCACTCAGTACCCTTTGTGGCATTGGATGCACAATTGCTTTTTCCGGTCAAATCTTAGTGCAAACTGATAAGGACTGCCCATCAGCTTGTGACATGTGATACAAGTAATATCTCGCTTTGACCTTGGATCAGAGGCCTCTTTCCCTATGGGATGCGTAAACTTCACATGCTTCTTGTGACAGTCCGCGCATACACGGAACTCATCGGCCCCAAAAAAGAGCCTGAAATTAGACCCGTGGGGACGATGACACGGGCTACATTTTCCTTCCTTCACCAAGGGGTGTTTGTGCTCATTCTTTTTGTCTTTGATGCATCCCTGGGTGTCCTCATGACAACAAAGGCATACCTTTACCTCTTTTGCCTTTTTAAGGTGGTCCTCATCTGAGGCATGGGGGCTGTGGCAGCTCACGCAAAACACACCTTGGTGCACGTGGCTGTTTATCTTTTTGAAATCTTCCTGGGCTGATGCGTGGCAGGTAATACAAATGGAAGCCCCCTTGCCCTTTAACCCCAGGGGGTTTTTTGATCCCTGCTCATTGTGGCATGTCGTGCATTTCTTCTGGGCAAAGGGCTCATGGGAAGTTTCCTTGATCAAAGAGCTGCGATTCGATCCATGGGGGTTATGGCAGGACATGCAATTGGTATCCTGCACAGGATAATCAAGGTGAGCGTTTTTCGCTTTCTTATTCTTGACTGAATGGCACGTGGTGCATATCTGTTTCAGGTCTTTTTTAACCAGGGCCTCCTGATCAGAGGAGTGGGGGCTGTGACAACGCAAGCAATGGCCTTTTTTCACAGGATCATGCCTGTTTTTCTTTGACAATATCTTTTTCTCAGCATGGCAGCCAAAGCAAAGATCCTCACCCTTTGCCACTAATAGTTTGGGGTTTTTTGATAAATGGGCGTTGTGGCACTTCAAGCACGCCCCTTCCTCAACAGGGAGGTGAGTGTACTTTTTGCCACGATCCCCCTTTTTGTCTTTATGACAGCTTTTGCACAGCGTGCCGATTTCATCCTTTACCAAATGTTCATAATTTGAGGCATGGGGATTATGGCAGCGTGAACATTGAAATTTTCTAAACGGCGCGTGAGCCCCTTTTGCTGCCATATCCTGCTGAATATCAGGGTGACAGGTTAGGCATTTTTTAAAGCTGGCCTTGGCATTTTGAGCCCCTGCCTGATCAGCAACAGCAGCACAGATCACCAACGCTGAAAAGATTACAAAAAAAGACGTCAAAAACCCTTTTCGAACCATCGCCATTGTCGTTCCTAAGCTATCGACTCGGGGGGTATCTCATCTCGAAAAATTACCAATGCCGAATGAACAATGATCCATCCTTAGTGACATGCCGTGCAATTCCCGTCTTTAAATGGGGGGTGCATGACTTTATGCAGCAAGCCTTTATTTTCCGCCGTGTGTGATTCATGACAACTGATACAATCCGAGTTCAGTATGGCGACTGTATAGTGGGCACGCGCCATGGCCTGGGTCTCAATATGATGACAATCCTTGCAAAGACGGGGCACCTTATCTGAAAGCAAGCTCTCGATATTTGCATAGTGGGGCGTATGGCACCGCAGGCAGCTTCCTTCCTTTGCTGGCGTATGCTGATATTTGTCTTTTTCTATATGGGCCGCTAAATCCGAGTGGCATGACAGGCACAGGCTCCCCAGGGGTCTGTTTAATTGCCCTTTTATCTTACTCCCATGGGGATTATGGCAGGCCGTGCATTCTCCTTGTTTGAGCGGAGCGTGGTTGTATTGATTCCTTTCAGAGGAGGTTTGGATGCTGGCATGACATCGATAACAATTGTCTCCCCCTGTTTCGATCAATTGAAAATCATGGTCACTGGCGTGATCGTCGTGGCACGTTGAGCATTCTCCCTTTTGAAAAGATGGGTGGATGGTGCCACCCTTTACGCCATCCAGCATCCCCTGATGACAGGTGAAGCAGAGTTTTTTCCTTGGTTGAACCAAGAGTTTGTCCTGGTCGATCGAGTGAGGATTGTGGCAAACCACACACCTTCCAAGCCTGAGAGGGGTGTGGACATTGACTCGATCAAAGAGCGTCTTCTCTTTCTGATGGCAGTTATAACACTGCTCGATTTCCACCAGATGAAGTTCAAATTTGTTATTCGACGCATGGGGATTATGGCAGGCCGTACAGTCGCCTTTCTTGACGGGGTCATGAACATTTGAGCGCGTGTAGTCATTTTGTTCATGACAGCCAAAGCAAAGTGATTTGCCCGCGGCTTTTACCCCAAATTCGTTATTTGAGGCATGGGGATTATGGCAGGCCGTGCAATTGTTGTCTTGTATCGGTTTGTGCACGTGCGACTTCTTCAAGAACTCTGCTGCCTCTTTGTGGCAGGAATAGCACAGCTTGCCGTCAGGCAACACGGTTACATATTTATGATCTGTGGCGTGGGGGCTATGGCATGAAAGGCAATCGCCTTTTTCCACCGGCAGATGAATGTGGGCCTTCCTGAAAGCCGACTTGCTTTTTTCATGACAACCATAGCAGAGATCCGCGCCCTTTTCCTTGACCTCTAAAGGTTGGGCCGATTCAGGCAGGTTGTGGCAAGCCCTGCATTGGTTTTGATCAAGGGGCGAATGCACGAATTCACGAAGCAATTTGGTGTTAGAAGAAGTGTGGGGCGTATGACACGAGACACAGGCAGCCCCCCCCGGCTGATAGCCAGAATGGCCATTGATAAAGTCAGACTTTTTAAAGTTGTGACATTTACGGCAAACATTCGCCATTGAATCAAAAAGAAATTTCTCATAATCAGAACCATGGGCATCATGGCAAACCAAACACCCCCTGTCAGATAAAGGCGCATGTTCCGTCTTTCTGCTGTAATCGTCTTTTTTGTGGCAGATAAAACAAAGATCATTCCCGCTTCCTTTTAACAGGTTTTTTTCCATGGACGAATGGGGGTTGTGGCAGTCTATACACTTCCCATCCTTTACCGGGGCATGTACATGTTTTTTATTAAGCATGGCCTTACTATCCTTATGACAGGTATAGCAAAGCTCTTTTTTGCTCTTTCTTAAATACACGCCGCCGATGATGCCGTGCGGTCTGTGGCAGGATTCACAGTCATCCTTGGAGACAGGGGAGTGGACAACCTTTGCCCCCTTAAATTCTTTAGCCTCCTTTTGATGACAATCAATGCACTTCTTTTTGATAACACGACCGGGTATCCTTTTCTCACAAGAAGTAACGCCTATAAGGATGATTCCAAAGAGTAATAGAAAACAGGATGCTGATCTTGCGAATCTCATATACTAGTCTGTGGGATCTGTGGTTTCAACTTGGCTTGGTGCGCCAGTCGTATATTTTTTCTCTAGCATTTTCAGGGCCTTTTCATTAATCTTGATACGGGATTCTTTACGCAGCCTTGCCAAATAATCGGAAAGCACGGCATCAAATTTCTCCTGTGCTACAATTTGTTTCAACCTCCCGACCACATTGGAAAATTCTTCGGGTTCCCCGCCTCGTTTTCCCTTCAATTTTATGATCTTATATTGCCTGCCGTCGGCAATGACATCGCTTATCTCTCCGGCCTTCAGCCGATTTAGCACCTTTCTGATCGGGGGAGAAAACCACTCCGTATTAACCCATATACGCGCTCTCCTTGGTGTCGACTCTGATACCCGTGCAGCTAAAAACTCAAAGTCCGCACCCTGTTTTAATTCTTTCAGGGTCTTCTCAGCATCTTCCCTGGCCCGAAAGATCATCTCGCTGCACCAGACCTCATAGCTTTTTCTAAAGTCATTTATATGTTCTTTATAATACTTTGTCAATTCCTTTTTTGTTGGAATAGCAAGAGGATAGATTATCTTTGCCTTAAATTCATTGATAAGAAGCCAGTTTTTACGCTTCTTAACCATGTCCATAAACGCAGGGTCGGCAACATAATTGCGCTTTAATGCCTCCTGCTCGACCAACTTATAGCGTATCAGGGCATCGAGCACTTGTTGCTTTAGCCCCTTGAGCATCTTTTCTTGTTCGCCATCGCTTTTTAATCTACGAAAGAACCTGGACCTCCTTTGAAAGGCCTGTTTCATATCATGGAGCATATCATCAAGGGAGATTGGCTGGCCGTTTACGCGTGCTATCACTGACTTTTTCCCGGCATAATCCTTTTCAGGATCAATCAGGTCGACGAGCTTCTTGTCAATCCAGATATCAGCCTCCTGTCTCAGTTTTGAAATAAACTGATCAGATAACGCTTTTTCTTTTTCCTTCCTCAGTTTTTTTCTGATGCCCTTTTTTCTTTTCTCAAATTCTCCCTCTGGTGCCGGCCCCTCTTTCTCGTAATGTTTTTTGAAATAGTCAAGCAGGTCTTCCTCACTTATTTTGATCTTATCGAGAACCTCTTCTTTTTTTAACCTAACAACGGATTGACTCGTGATGTAGGATGCCATCTGTTTTGCAAAATCAGCGGACCGGTCGAGTTCCATCCTGTACGCTTCTTGGATCATAAGGCGCTCGTCGATCATCTGTTCAACAAGGTCTAAGATCTCGATGTTGCCTGCTCCCCCTTCAGGCCGAATCGGTGGTCTATATCTGTGAATGGCCCTGATTCTGTCCTGAATGGCTCTTTCATCTATGGTCTCGCCATTGACTTCAGCAACGACCAGGGTATCGCCGGAAGCACAATGAGGCACATCTATGCCTGCAATGGTCATCCAGAAAAGTATCAAAAAAGCAAATACGAACGATTTTTTCATGATGACCCTTATCAATTTAGCAGGGATATTAGCATTCACAGTCTATTGCCCAAATCGCCCCAATGCAGATATTGCTGATCTTTTACTGCTTTCACGGCATGGTCTCAATCATTTCGCCGACAACCTTTCGGGCCAATCTAGCCACCGACCTGACCTTTCCAAAATCGAGAACTTTTATGTACTCATCACCTGTTTTCCTGTGCTGGGCCAGCCACAGTATCTTGCCTGTTCGGGTATCCACCATCCTTGAACGAATGGAAACTACTGGAATGACAGACTTTTTTCTGTCATCCACGCCTACGTATTCGTCTACCTCGCCTAAGATAACGGCATCCACGCCCAGTCTTTTGGCCATCAATTTTATGGTTTGAAGATCAAGGCCTGTCCTTACAATAACTCGCTCACTAACAAGAAGGTTTTTGACGTTGCCTGGAAATTCTATTTTAAACTGTTTCCTTTCAAACAGCCCGGCAATAAATGCCTTGGTTACAACGTGACTTGCTTCCGCAATCTGGGTGTTGTTGTGGAAAGAGATAACAGCAACCTTCTTGATGTTTGATTTATCAATACCCTTCCTCAGGTAACTATTTGGGCTCGAAGACAGACAGCAACCAGGACCCACAGCCAATAAAAGGCTGATGAATAGAAAAACAAGGTGGCCTTGCATAAGCATGGAAACCTTATCTCAAAAATCCTCGATCCATATCTTTTTCTCAGGCGGTTTCTGTTCAGGCCCCTCTGGTTTAGATGGCTCGAGAGGTTCTTTTTCTCTTTCTAATCTGTTTCCTGCAATGTCGGTTACTGCCAGGGAATAGGCCAAAAAGCCCTTTTTTTCTGAGTTTGGGCTTTTTAACGTACAGCTTAGCCTCGTGGGTATATCCCCTTTACCTTCCAATTTTCCTACCTGAATGCCCTTTCTATCATAGATGGTTAATTCCCAATCGGCTATTTCGCTGATATCTTTGGTTTTCAGCTCCAAGGTGATCCCCTGATCATCTTCCCCGGCAAGTACTAGCTCTACTTCAGGCGCTGTGGCGTCGACCACGATGGTCTTTCTTGGCGAGACGGTCCTGTTACCAGCTGTATCCTCTAAAATCAACTGGCAGAAATAAGTTCCATCTCTAACGGACTTATACGTATTATCCTCACCCCGCCAGATAAAGCCTCCTGGCAGCGCCCCGATGCCATCCTCTGACCTGACCACTGTTCCGCTCTCGTCCCTAATCTCAACCCGCCAGCTTTCTAAGGTATCTGCATTTAAAAGTTCCGGGAAGAACAAGATACTGTCCTTTATGCCATCCTTATTGGGTGATATAACCTTTTGTCCCGATGAAAGGGTAACCTCAGGCGGGGTGTTGTCAACGATCAGTTGGGCCACACCATCCATACTGAAAAGCCTGTTGCTCTGGTCGGTCATGTAGATCCTAAGGGGATATACCCCTTCAATGCTCGGAGCCGTTAAGATGCCGGTGTACCATAGCCCGTCCTTGGTGCTAAGCCCAATCTGGGTGTCAAGGACAAAGGCCTTAAGATCCTTAAGCTTTCCTGTAATCTCACTGACTTCAATTGAGACGGTGGTTGTCTGGCCACCTTTTAATACCTTGGGGAAGAAACTCGCATGCACAATCTCAAACGGTTTTACCAACTCATGTGCACCGACCTTAGCAGGTAAGCCTTTCAGAAGATCGGTGACGGCAACGTCTACCAGCCTCTTCAGGGAATATATCTTTCCTATGCCCAGAATGGTGGCAAAGTCCTCCCCGGTGTATGAAACGGCGTTGGCCCAGATGATAGAAGAATCAACACAATGCATCATCTGGGCGCTCAGGGCCACCCGGGGATTTTCACCACCCGATAGGCTATCCACAGAGCCGGTCATCAAGGCATCTATGTTCAAAGCCATTCCCATTTCCCGGATCGTTACCCGGTTTAACAAACCTGTTCGGCGGACCCTTTTTTTGACCAGGAATCCTTCTAAAATGTCTTGAGGGATTACGCTGAATTTGTCAATGAGACGATCGGTGATCAGACGGGTAAAATCAAAGGAATCATCTCCAATGGTGAAGTTTTCAAAGGGCATGACCGCAATTGTTTTTATCTTGATTGGCTTCTCTTCTCCATGGACATGAGTGGATAAAAAAAGAGACAGGATCAAAAGGGTTATGACGGGTATATGTCTTTTCAATAAACCAATCTTTTATCTCCGGATCTGTTTTTGAAAATTGTTCGCACCTATGTCTGTGCAAAAATAATTTTGATATTACGTTCCAAACAGCGTATCAAACATCTTGGCAACCAGCTCTTTTGCAAGATCACTTGTGCTTTTTTTACTGATACCAAAGAGTCGATCCAGGACAGTCGTCCCTTTTACGCTGTGGGTCGCTTCCCATAGAATCTTATAAGATTTTGCATCTATCAACTTTAAGGAGACAGAGACTTCCGGATATGAGCTTCCGCCCGTGCGTGAGACACCGTACTCTTCAACCGAGCCCAAGATAAAGGCCTGGACATTCAAACGCTTGCCAGCTCTTTCGGCAACATGCTTGCTGATTGAACCCCCGCCCCTGAATCCCTCCTCCTTCAGCACTTTGGTAACCTCTCCAAATTCAACAACGTCAAATACACCCCGCCTCAACACCTCTGTAGCCACGACATTCATCACCTTGCCCGCTGCCCCTTTTTCCTGTGTCAGATTATTAAAAGGGACAATGGCCACGGTCTTAATATATGTAAAGTCCGCTGTGGGATGGATATAGCTCATAGGGGAACTGCATGCTGAAAAGAAAGGCAAAGCCAAAAGGGCAAGGAGAACATACACGCATGGCGTATAGCGCATGGCGCATACCGGTAACAATGGGTTTCCTTTGCGCTTTGCGCTTTGCGTTCTGCGCTCTGCCTTGTGTGTTATGGCTGAGTTCAATCCGATCATTGTCCCACCATTTAAAACCTTGCCGAAAAATCTGTGGTTATGGTTTGCGTCTGTGTTTGCGTATCTGCTTCCTGGCGACTCCAGGCATATCCGAACCGAAGCGACATCATCTGGCTTAAATTCCATGAAAGGTCAGACGAATAGCTTGTCATGATCGTCCCACTCCTGTCTATGGTATAATCCATTCTGAGCTGTACCTTTTTGGTCATCAGCCAGTTTATCTGATAGCTATGCTGAGAGGTTTCCTCCCCCGACTCTTCATCCCGGCCGATACGGTAGGATCCCCTGAAATACAATTCGTGTGAAGGCCGCCAGTAGATGGTTGTTTGTGTATCGGAACGACGCCCGGTTGTACCCCCGGTTGGCGCTTCTGTTTCCGACCAATTTATATTATACTCTATTTCAGTTGTCAATGCACTGGTAAGCTCAAGGCGGAGGGTTGAATTAATAGATCTTGAGGTTGACACGGTTTCACCTACAAGATTTTCAGAACGGGTCATGTCTCCGTCTATGTCCAGGTTTGCGCCCTCACGAAGCTTGGCCACGATGTGCAGCAGCGCAGATGAAGTCCTTGTCTGCGTTTCAGAGTCTTCTTTCAATACCCTGTGATTCAGAGAGAGGTCGGTATCAAGTGTCTTTAGGGGGGACGAAAAAAGGTGTATTCGATATATATCTGTCGATTTATGCTTTGTCCCTGCTTCAGAGTCATATTCATATTTCTGCTGTCTGTGATACTCGGGCTGGACCTTGAGATACTTGTGAAGCTGAAACCCTTTTGCCGCGCGGCCGCTTATGTTATGGCTTGACTGCCTGGTTTTGGTTGAGTCGGATGCCTCCTCGGTCTTTTGCTGGTCTTGCGAAAAATTGTATGTAAAAGAGAGCCAGTCTAAAGGCCTGAACCCGAGGTTGGCTTGGATGTTTTGAGTCGTCCTCTGGGTCTCGGTTGTGGTATAAGCGGACTGGGTCTTAAAGCCATATGCCTCGATCTCTGTCACATCAAGGTCTCTCCCATCGGTTGCTGTGTTGACCATCTTAAAATACCGAGCCGATGTCTTTGTAAACGAGACCTCAAACCGCTCTTGGTTCGTGTTATAATCGAAGCTGGCTGCCGGGGTTAACTGTGTCCAGTTTTGATTATCACTGCTGTAATGAACAGCCCATGTGTAGGCGTTCTTGTTAAAAAAGGTATCTGGCGTGGTCGTATAAAGATATATCTTTTCAATCTCAGTCGAAAAAGTCAGGTCCAGTCCGATGTTCTGATTTGTATTGGCGCCGATGTTTATTCCCGTGCTTGTGCTCGTGTTCCCATCTATGAGCGACGCACGAGAATCAAGTTGTATGTTAAGCGGAGCAGCGGGATTGTTGGCATACAGTCCATCAGAAGCCGTCTTTTTGTCGGAAACAGTGATATCTTGACCCCTTGCCGTGGTTTCTGTGTTGCTCGTGTTGATTGAATAGCTCCCAGAAGAGGTGATCTTCTTGCGCCAAAAAGACTTATTGAAACTCATTCTCCCCTCATGGGTATTGGTCTCCTGGGTTTTATCTACAACATAATCATCTGAAATTTTGTTGGTATACTGGTAGTAAAGGTTTAAAAACCGATAGGCATAATCAGCCCTTCCCGCAAATCTGTCCGTTTTGGTGTTTGTCTCATGAACTGACAGGTGGTCATAACTTTTGTCTTGATTGTAACGGAGTCGGACCCTAGGGTATTTCTCGGACTTTGTGGAAAAATTGGTATTCCAGGATTCGGTGGTAAACCGCTCTTCATCTGAGACCATGGTCAAGATATCCAGGCCTTTTTCGGTCAACCGATAACCGGCATTCGCATTAAAATATTCATTTGACAGGCTTAGCCTCATATCCGGATAGAGGCGGGTGGTTTTGGTATCATCTGTTTCACTGATATTGATGCCGAGATCAGCGGTAAAGTTGACTTTGGGTGTAAACGCTTTAGAAAGCCCAATGTTGTACAGCTGGTTAAGACTCCAGGAGCTTTTCTTTCCTTGGGCCGTTTTTATTTCGGTGGACCTATAAGAAAGGTTGGCCGAACCCCGTATATCGCCTCTGGCATAAGCGTCCCGAAAGGAACCCAGTGTTAGGATCAAAACCATAACCACCAAGACACAAACGCGCGAACAGATGGAGGGGAGGGCAAACAGGGCGCTTTCCGTGGTCAAAGACTCTATGTTCATGGTAAATCATCAGTGGTCAGGGTGAATTGACAGCTATTCGTTTTTCCCATTATTCTTGAATCAAGACAATGCCGTGGGGATTCCTTCCAACCTGAATCATACCTTTGATGTTGTATGTTGGAACGTCTATAATAGATACATCCTCTGACATTGAATTTACGACATAAAGTTTTCTTCTCCACTCGTCAATAGCCATCTCTAAAGGAAGGTTACCTGTGGATATGCTTCTGGTCACCAGGCCCATGGCCGGGTAAACAAAAGAAATTTCGTTACTGTTTGCATTGGATACGTAAATGTGCCCTCGCAGACCAGATAGGAGCCTCGAAGGCTTTTGCCCAACAGAAATCGTCTTTGTGACTGTATAGGAAGGAATCTCGATTGCATAGATATTGTCTGAACCCGAATTGGCCACATATAACGTATCTTCGTGGATAACCATCCCAACAGGATTCAGGCCAACTGAGATCGTATTTTCCACAGATTGTGTATACATATCAATGACGGATATGGTATGTGCCGCTGTATTTGTTACATAGACCTTGCGCCTGTCTTGATCGACAAGGATACATGTAGGGTGATCCCCCACAGGTATTCTGTCAGTTACCATACAGGAGACAGTGTCTATAACAGAGACACTGTCTGAATCGGGGTTGGTTGCGTAAAGGGTTTGGTCATCTGGGGACAGGGCCAGCTCAGCAGGGCTGTAACCAAAATTGGTGATCGTGTTGACCACCCTGTTTGTCGCCGTATCAATAACAGAAATCGTGTTTGAACCGGAATTAGCGACATAGACCTTGCGCCCATCTGTGCTTGCCACAATACCAAGGGGTGCTGTGCCTACTGCAACGGTTGCCACGACCATATCCTGTTGCCTGTCTATAATCGTAACGCAGTCAGAGCCAGAATTTGTTGTATAGATTAAGGTGTTTGTAATTTCTATACCCTGTTTCCGAATCGTCAGCGCCGGCCTAAACAGATATTTTTCGAAAACAGATTGTTCTGGATCCCAGTCGGCAAAGAGACACAGGCTTTCACGGCCTAAAACAGAGAACTCGAACTCCACAGAATACTCTCCCCGGGGCTGGGCTAGGGCCAAGGTAAAGCTTTTGTTGTCCTTCTTCACCTTTGCCTCAGAAAAAGTCCACTTAATCCGTTTATACTTTCCGGCAGGGAGATAAAACTCGGACAATTTAATCTGCCTTTCTGAAACCTCTTCAGAATCGACAGACCGCTCCAGCGCCACATCGATCCATGCTCCGTCCTTGTTCATAAAGCTCATGCCGGAGATAGAGAAGCTGATATCAAACGTGGGTTTCACAGGACAGGAGAGGTAGAGAAAGATCTGGCCCTGCTCAGTAGACTGTAAGTGTTTGGGATGCGGTCCAAACACACATGAAGGCACGCATATTGCGAGCAATACGGCCACAATCAGTCGGAAAAGATTTTTTATTGCGAAACCCATTTTTCCTGGATGATTTTCCAGCGATTCCCCCGCCTTTTTAAATACAGATATTTCTTCCCAATGTCCGTGTACTTATCAGATACGTATCTTTGTAAAAAACATACAATAACAAGATCTTTTGATTGCGTGATCTTCATGTCCTCAATCACAATATTTTTTATTTTTTTCGTCCTAAATAACCTTTCTTTATACTTTGACCACTTGTGCAGGTCCATGTCACCACTTGAAAATTCCTCATCATAATGTGATATATATCTTTCAATCTCCTGCGCTTGCCATGCCGCTCTCCATGAATAGACGAACTTCTTTATCTCTTTTATTGATTTCTTGCTTTCGAGTTCTTGTGTCTCCTCAAAAGCAGGCCTATCTTTGGATTCGGTCTCGTCAGTCACACCCTCTAATCCCTCTTGTCTTTGTCGCTCTTTTTTTGAAGCCAAAGGTCCTATCTCTACCATGACATCCGGTTTTGGCTGAGTATCGAGCTTGGACGTCGAAATGCCAAGCACCTGCACCCTGTTATTAAAGGTATCTGCTATCAGCACGTTTCCCATTGTGTCTACCCCGATATCATTGGGATACTGAAACCATCCCTTTGCCCAGCCGAACCCCCCGAACTCGAACAAAAAATGCCCCTTATCTGAATAAGCAGAAGCGGTATGGCGCATGTAGTCGATGACATAAATCCGTTTGGTGCGGCTGTCCACAGCCAGCCCCCGGGGGCGGCTCAGTTTTCCGGAACTTCCTCCCTTTTGCCCAAACTTAAACAGAAAACGCTCTTGCCGGTCATACACATAAATGCGCCCCATATCTTCGCTTAAAAGGTATATTCGTCCTGAGTCGTCTATATCCACGTCGCATATTGTAGCCCTTTCCTCTTCCCCTTTTCCGAGTTTGTCGGTGGGGGTTAAAAGATGGGAAAATGTTCCTTCTCTATTCAAAACCACCACGCCTCGAAAGCCGATGCCGGTTACATAAAGACGTCCTTCGTCGTTAATGGCAATATTGTTTGGGTGAAATTTCTCTGCGCCTTCAAAACCGTCAAAAAAAATATCCCTTTTCCACCTTAAACAAGGATTAAGCACCGATATCCTGCCCCTTTGATGTTTCCGGGATGGCGACTGGGCAACAAAAAGGTATCCTTTCGGATCAACGGCCAAGCCCACGGGGACTTCAACGCCATCTGATTTGCCAATGGTAATGAGGGGATAATAGTCGTGTGTATAGACCAATATTCTGCTGCGTCCAGAATCGGTGATATAGATTTCCTTTTTTACAGGATCGACAAACAATCTAGACGGATAAGATAACCCTAACCCATCATAATCCTCCCGGATAATATAAACGCAGCTAATCTTATTCAACACGAATTTATCCGCGCTATCACCTGGGTCGGTCTGCTCGGGGTAGGCACCGGGCACAGATTCATCGGGGCTATCAAGTCTTTGTTCGGCAAAAAGGCACTGGACACAGCTCCATGGGTAGGCCAAAATCATGAGAATGACAGATAGACTTACAATATATATTTTGCTATAATTAAAAATCTTAGTCATTTTTGCCAGTAAACATAAGGTTACCTTCTGAGACACAGTACTTTGTGCAAGCTTGATCAATGCTTGTGAAGTTGATACAAATTCTATGTTAGCCTAACTTAAATTTTTGCGTAAAATCAAGGCAAATTTACGATTTTTCCATGTATTCATTAAGTGTTACCAACCTAACCAAATACTATTCCTCAACACTCCTGTTCAAGGACCTCTCCTTTCGGTTGAACCCGGGAGAGGTCTTGGCTATTATTGGGTGGAACGGCTCTGGCAAGAGCACCCTGCTGCGTATTATTGCCGGCCTTGTTAGGCCTTCATGCGGTCGGGTTGAAATGTTTTGCAAAAATGCGCCCATCCCAAAAGAATCGAGGCGACAGTTTATTGGTATGGCAGCGCCGGCTTTATCTTTGTATGAAGAGTTGACGGCCCTTGAGAATATGGAATTTTTTTGTAGGGTCCGGGGCATCGCCTATGATCGGAGAAACTGTCTCAATATCATGGAGCGCATTGGGTTAAGCGAGCAGGCCGAAAAAATGTGCAGGAATTACTCTTCAGGCATGAAGCAGCGCTTGAAACTTGTTCAGGCGATTCTCCATAATCCACCGCTATTATTGTTAGATGAACCTGGATGCAATCTTGACAGCAAAGGAATGAAAATTGTAGAGGATATTATTTCAGATCAGCGGCAGTTTGGCATGGCGGTGATCGCATCCAATGAAAGGCGGGAGGTGGACTACGCAGACAGGGTCATCAACCTATCTAAGTGAAGCGATTGCAATCTGGCTTCGTGATCTACGCATTGAGTTCAGAACACGCTATGCGGTCAATGCCATCCTGATGTTCGCTGTAACCACCCTTGTGGCTGTGAGCTTTTCAATAGGCTCTTTCCGCATCGAGGCGTCTGAAAAGCCCTTCTTGTACGCAGTGCTATTATGGATTATCCTGGTCTTTTCCGCACTGTCCGGTCTTTCTCGCTCCTTTGTCAAAGAAGAAGAAGCCGGGACCATGGATGCCTTGAGGCTCTCTGCCCGCCCACAGGCCGTATTTTTGGGAAAACTGTTTTTCAACTTAACCCTTTTGGGGGCGTTAGAGTTAATTATCGTACCGTCGTTTATCCTGTTGATGAAATACGAGATAGAATATCCTGGCTTTTTTGCGGCTATGATCATCAGTGGCGGCTTTGGTTTAGGTGCAGGTACCACCATCGTGGCAGCCATGATAGCCCAGGCCAGCGCCCGCGGCGCACTATTTTCAGCCCTGTCTTTTCCGCTCCTTTTGCCCCTGATGATTACGGCTATCAAGGGATGTGAAAGGGCTGCCATCGGTATGGGCACAGCAGGGTGGGCTGAGGTTAAAATCGCTGTTGCCTATGTGATGATCATGATGGTTGTGTCATTATTCTTATTTCCACTGGTCTGGGAAGAGTGAGGGTCCGTCAGGCTATGATTCTTAAAGCCATGTTGAGCATATGGATGGCTGTTATCATCGTGGCCGCTTTTTTGTATACAGAAGCAGCCGTTGGGTTCCCTGGCGAGACATCCCGCATCTTGTTTTTTCATGTCCCCCAGGCATGGGTCGCCACACTCTCTTTTTTGGTATCCATGATCGCAAGCGCCACCTATCTGGCCAAACGCAACCTCAAGGCGGACTACTTGGCCCAATCGGCCGCGGAGCTTGGGTTTTTATTCTGTGTTCTTGCCACGGTGACCGGCTCTATATTTGCCAAAGCGACCTGGGGTTCATTCTGGAATTGGGATCCACGGGAGACTTCTATTGTCATACTCCTTATGATCTATGGGGCCTATTTTGCCCTCCGATCAGCAGTCCCTGATCCGGAACGAAAGCGTGTGTTTGCCGCAGTGTATTCAATTTTGGCCTTCACAACGGTACCGTTTTTAATCTTTGTTGTACCGCGGATCACGGCATCACTCCACCCTGAAAACACCATGAATCCCACTCAGCCCGGCATGGACCCGAAAACGTTAAAGGTGTTTTTAGGTTCATTACTTGCCTACACAGGATTGTTTGTCTGGATGCTTCGATTAAAAATGAGAATATTAAGATTGGAAGGTTTGAAGGAACCCCGTTTTGGGGATTTTATCTAACAGGGCAGGGATGCAGAGCAACGCCGCAGATGGCGTTTTTTGCGGAAATGCCGAAGGAGAAGAGACATGAAAGAAGGTTTAGGTTTTGTCACGGGCGTTAATCTGATTATATGGTTTGGCATTGCCTTTTATCTGTTCGTTTTGGACCGACGGATCAAGAAATTGGAACAGGAGTCCACGGATAAGGATAGATGAAGAAGTCCTACATTATTGGCGCCATCATTATTGTCTTGGCCATGGTCATGGCCATGTATTCTTTTAAATCGACCTTAACCAGTTATGTAAGTGTCAGTGAGGCCAAGGTGAGCAAGTGCCCCGTGCAGGTTGCAGGCATTGTGGTTAAGGGTAGTAAAAGGTATGATTTGAAAAGCAACAGCTTGTTTTTTACCCTGCGAGAAGATAGCGGTGATGAAATGGTCGTGCAATATGATGGCCCAAGGCCTGCAAACCTTGATGATGTGACCAAGATCGTTGCGATAGGTCAATATGAGCCAAAAAAGCAGGTCTTTGCAGCCCGAGAGCTGTTGGTCAAATGCCCCACAAAATATGAAGGACGAGTCAAGGGGAAATGAACAATCTCGGCCAAGTGACAATATGGTTGGGGCTGATTGCTGTGTGCATATCCTCAATATGCTACATGGTGCTGTGCTTTAAAAAAGAAAACATCTTTGCCCGAAACACTGCCCGTCTGGGCTTTGCCGGCTTTGCCGCCTTTGTGACGATTGCCTCATTACTTTTAATGCACTTCATACTCAATCATGATTTTATTTACACCTATGTGGCCCGATACTCGTCCCGGGATCTCCCCTTAAAATATTTGATCAGTTCCTTCTGGGCAGGCCAGGAAGGCAGCTTCCTGCTTTGGGTATTACTTGGATCCTGGCTTGGTCTCTTGCTCATGTTCAAGGCACGGGACATGGAGCCCCACGTAATGCTCATTTACAATCTGAACAACATCTTCCTGGTGATTCTGTTGATCAAACAGAGCCCCTTTGAATTATACCTGTTCCCCCCCCCTGACGGCCAGGGACTCAACATGCTCTTGCAGGACCCGTGGATGGTTGTCCACCCGCCCGTGGTATTTCTGGGTTATGCGGCATTTGCCATTCCATTTGTTTATGCGGTTGCTGCCCTGTGGCGCAGAGAATATGATGGATGGATCAAGCCTGCCCTCCCGTGGACAGTTTTCGCTTTCGTGAGCTTGGGAGCCGGTATCATCATCGGGGGATATTGGTCGTACAAGGTCTTGGGCTGGGGTGGCTATTGGGGCTGGGATCCAGTAGAAAATGCGTCTCTTTTGCCGTGGCTTGCAGGAACCGCATTAATGCACGGCATGATCTTGCAGCAAACGCAGCGCAAATTGCGCAAGACGAACTTTTTGTTGGCCGCTTTTTCGTTTATTCTCGTCATATACTGTACGTTTCTGACCAGGTCGGGCGTTCTGGCTGATTTTTCTGTGCATTCTTTTGTGGATCTTGGCATCACCGGATGGCTGCTCCTCTTCATGTTCGCCTTTTTGGCGATCTCTATAGGATTGTTCGTCGCCAGGATAAAGGAAATCCCTGTCTCCAAAAAGGGGGAGGGCCTGAGCTATTTTTCCAGAGAGTTTGGCTTTATTGCCGCCATCATCATCCTTTGCCTTTCTATCCTCATTATCGGCCTGGGCACATCAGCGCCCCTGATCACCAGAGTGCTTGAAAAGGCATCAAAGGTGTCAACGGACTTTTATGTGGATACAAACCTGCCCCTGGCGATTCTTATGCTGTTTCTATTGAGCTTTGTTCCACTGCTGGCTTGGGGAAAAAACAGCCTTTCAAGGCTATTGCCCAAATTAATCTCGGCCATAACAGGCGCAATCGTATCCGGGGTTATCACCCTATGGAGTGGTTATCCAGGCATAGGCGTGTTGCTCCTTTCACTGCTTGCCGGGGCTGCTGCGGGGATGAATATCCTTTTGGCTGCAAGACTCATCAGAAAGAGAATTACGATATCCAGCGCTGCCATTGCTCATTTAGGGGTTGGTTTGATGTTTCTGGGCATTATATCATCGTCTGTTTATGATCGGTCTGAAAAGGTGTTCCTGGCACAGGGTGCTGTGCAAACCGCCATGGGCTATGACATGAAATTCTATGGCCCGAAATTCTTAAAAGAGGCAAAGGGGATGCGCCTGCACCTTCCTTTGGAGGTCAAAAAGGGACGCACTCAATTCATCGCGCAGCCAGATATCTATTCTGAGCGAGCGCGAGATGGTCAAACCCAGCGTTATGTCCATCCCTATATACGGCGAGGACTCATTACAGACCTTTACATATCGCCCCTGGATTACGACCCCGGCCAGAAGAAAAGTGGTTCAGGAAATCACTTACATTTGAAAAAAGGAAATAAGATCCAGTTTCATGACTACGAACTTACATTTACGGGTTTTGACGTATCTGCCATGATGGGTCGCAAAGATGCCCAGACAATGCGTGTGGGGGCCAATATTGCGGTGTCCTACAAGGGGGGAGAGCCGGTCAAACTACAACCGGTCATCACTATAGGCCAAACAGACAGCCCGGCCAGCCGGGTTAAGCTGCCCGGGGTCGAAGATGCATACCTTGTCCTTGTGAGCATAGATGCAACTGCCAAGACCATTGGTCTTATTTACCAGGGGCCGAGATCTGAGGCAGAAAAAAGCGCTCAAAACAGCCCCCCCGCCGTGATCGCTGAGGTGAGTATCAAACCTGGTATGACGCTGCTGTGGTTTGGGACCCTCCTGATCCTTTTGGGCGGCAGCATTGCCATAGCTCGCCGGTGGACAAAATGAGCTTCCGGGGAGGGAGGCCCTCAAGTTGCCTGCGTAAGCCCATAATTTCAATAAGTTGCAGAATTTCCGAGCCCTTTATTTGGTTCAAGCCGCCGTGCACTAAAACCTTTTTTGGAGGCCAGCATGAGGTCGATCGATGAGCAAGTACTGAAAGTGGCCAAAGAGATTGTGACCAAGTTTATTGAAGTCGGGCGCGTTTCTCCTGCCTCTTTTGATGAAACCTTCAAGAGTATTTACAAAAGCGTAAAGGAAGCAATTTTAGAGTACGCAGTTGAGGAAGAATAGCCCGAATCTGCAACCGGCTGGGGGCAAATGCTTCAATCCACTTCCGCCCAGTTCCGGCCTGTCCTCATGTCAACCTTGAGCGGCACGCTTAACTTGTAGGCCCCCTCCATGATCTCTGCGACAAGTTTTTTCACACGCGTTAGCTCCTCCGGGGGGGTCTCAAACACCAGTTCATCATGGACCTGCAAAAGCATCTTGGCCTTCAGGCGCATTTGGTCAAGCGCCTGGTGTATCCGTATCATGGCCACCTTAATGAGGTCTGCGGCTGTGCCCTGAAGGGGCGTGTTGACCGCCGTGCGCTCGGCAAACTCACGGGCAATGCGGTTTGGGCTTGAAATGTCAGGCAGCCAGCGATGACGGCCCAGCAGTGTGGTGACCTTGCCCGCCTTCCGGGCGTCCTCTTTGATCTCCTCTATGAAACGCTTCACGCCCGTATACCTGTTAAAATAGTTTTTAATGTACATTTTTGCCATCTTCTGGCTGATCCCCAACTCCTTGGAGAGCCTGAAAGGGCTCATCCCGTAAATGATCCCGAAGTTGATAACCTTGGCCTGACGACGCATCTCCCGCGTAAGCATACCCGGCAGGAGCTGAAAAACCTCTGCAGCCGTGCGTGCATGGATATCCTGGTCTTGTTCAAAGGCCTCAACAAGGATGGGGTCCTGTGAATAGTGGGCAAGGAGCCGAAGCTCTATCTGAGAATAGTCCGCAGAAAGCAGGGTCCAGCCTTCCCGCGGAATAAAGGCAGCCCGGATTTTACGCCCCTCCTCAGTCCGCACGGGGATGTTTTGAAGATTGGGATCACTGCTGCTCAAACGGCCGGTGGCTGTGATGGTCTGATTGTATGAGGTATGGATGCGGTGCGTTTCTGGGTGAATGAGGTCAACCAGGGCATCGGCATAAGTGGACTTGAGCTTGGCCAGTGAACGGTATTGAAGGACCAATGCCGGGATTTCATGCTCCACAGACAGCGCTGTGAGGACCTCCACATCCGTGGAATAACCTGTTTTCTTTTTCGTCTTTTTTTGAATCGGAAGCTTGAGCTTTTCAAAGAGTATGCGGCCCAGTTGCTGATGGGATTGAATATTGAAGCTTTCCCCGGCCATGGCGTATATCCGGTCCTCTATTTCATGGAGCTGGCGCTCAAAGTCTTTTGATACGGCCTCAAGGCGATCCTTATCCACGCAAATCCCTGTCATTTCCATGTCCACAAGGACCGGTACAAGAGGCATCTCTACTTCTTTAAAGAGGCTGTCAAAGCCGCCCTCATGGAGTTTGGGATTTAGGGCCTCGTAGGCCATCAGAGTCATATCAGCATCCTCGCAGGCATAAGGCATTGCATCCTCCACGGTGACCTTGTCAAAGCCCTTGTTACCACCGGTGACTTCCTTATAAGATATCATTTTATGGTCAAGGTATTCGGCCGCAATCGCCTCCAGGCTATGGGAGCGCCGGGTCGGGTTCAGGAGGTAGGAAGCCACCATGGTGTCAAAAATAACGCCTTGCAGATCAACCCCGGCCCGCTTCAATATCGTCCAGTCGTACTTGATATTTTGGCCCACTTTGGCCAGCTTTGGGTCTTCAAGAAGGGGTTTCAAACTCGCAAGGGTACGGTCAGGATCAAGCTGCGTGGGTGCACCGGAATAGCGGTGTCGCAAGGGGATATAGGCGGCCTCGTTCGGCCGGCACGAAAAGGAGAGACCCACAATCTCAGCCCGCATGGGGTCCTTTGCCGTTGTCTCTATGTCGAGGGCAAACATCCCTGCCTGCTTCAGCTCATTGATTAGCGTCTTGAGCCCTTCATCATCCAGAATCACGCGATAGTTTTTATGGCTAAGGTCGCTCCTTATCAGAAACTGCTTCTGGAGTCTTTGAAACTCCAGGTCCTGGAAAAGACGGGCCAGCCTGTCTGCATCAGGGTCTGAAATCCTGAATGATGCCAACTCGACAGACAGAGGGACCTCGGTATTGATCGCCACCAGCCCACGGCTTAACATGGCCTGTTCACGGAAGTTGGCCAGGTTCTCGCGAAGTTTCTTTTTGGTTATCTTGTCAAGGTTCCGATAAATTCCCGCCACACTCCCAAAGGACTTGACCAACTTAATGGCAGTCTTTTCCCCGATGCCGGGAACCCCTGGAATATTATCCGAGGTATCACCGGCAAGGGCCATGACATCCACCCATTGAGAGGGCTCTAAGCCAAAGTCTTTCTTTAAGCCTTCATAATCGATGATGCGGTCTTTCATGGGATCCCAGATGCTGATCCTGCGGGAGACCAACTGTTTAAAATCCTTGTCGCCCGTGACCATGACTACCCTGAAGCCCTTCATCTCTGCAGTGCGGGCCACAGTTCCGATAATATCGTCGGCCTCATAACCTTCACATTCCAATGAGGGGATGTTCATTCCCTCAACGATTTGCTTGATGTAGGGTATCTGCACGGCAAGGTCCTCTGGCATGGGGGGGCGGTTCGCCTTATAAGCTTCGTATATTTCATGGCGAAAGGTGGGGCCCTTGGCATCAAAAGCCATAGCCATGTATTCAGACTTTTTCTCAGACAGAAGCTTTAGGAGCATGTTTGTAAAGCCAAAGGTGGCATTTGTGGGAAGCCCCCGACTTGTGGATAGGTGACGCACGGCATGGTAGGCTCGGTATATATAGCCGCTTCCGTCAATGAGATAGATGGTCTTTTCCTTGGAGGTCATGATCCTTTCCGGCATTTTAGGAAGGTGTATGTGTTAATTCGGTTTGGCACCCGAAGACAAGTCCCAGAAAGGATCATTACCATGAATCAGGAACCATGACAACGGCCATGGACAATTTCCAATTCTGTATTATAAAATATAAATACCATAGTGATGCAGGTATTTGTAGGAAAATATTCCAGGTCAAAAGGATGCTCACTCGGCGAAAGCCTGAAATAATAAATCAGGTAGCGGGAGGTATAATCACCTATGGAAGTACAACAGGTAAACAGCAGCACAAGACCCAACAGGAAAAGGCAAAAGAGGTATTGCTGCCATATATGTGGGCAAGAACTTCCCTTCTGCTGGACCTGTCGCTGCGGTTTTCAGATATGCCCGGAGTGCATGGAGGAAAATTTGTGGGGCATGACCTGCAACGCCATTACCTGGACGTGCCCCGATTGCGGCGAGTTGCGTGGCTTTGGGAACCAATAACCAGAAGAGGGGATAAACCACTCAAGAAAACAAGTCCTCGTTATGAAAGGAATGAAACAGAAGGATGATTTTAGCCCGTTCTGTCAAAAAGGGCTCGTCTGGAGCGACTTTGGCACACGGTATAAAAGCCACCTCCTTTCTCAACGTCAAGGTTGGGCGGAAGGCTGAGGGCGTGCCTGTCTTTTTCCAATATCACTGAGCACGGGATATCCCCTTGTTCTGTTAGTTTTATGCCATATTCAAGTATGTCCTTTCTTACTTTGCCTTTGAGGCGTTCAGGGGGCGTTAAAAGAAAGATTGTGTCCTTATACGCCCCACCCGCTATCGCACGTGGGATAAAGGAAAGGTCAACTTCAGTGCCTCCGGCCCCAAGCTGCTTCAGTTTCAAAAAAGCTTCAAATATCTTCTCGTATCTGAGCCTGACATCCCTGATTGAATGGACGCTTTTGAGGTTGAAATGATACATGCCCTTCGCCAAAGAGGGCTTTAGATCAACAGGGAAGGAAAGCCTCCATCTCCTTCCCTTTACAGAAACCCTTTTTTCAATGGTCTCTGAAATGTGGGCGCTGGTAGCAGATACCACCTTTTCAATGAGCCTGAATGTATTGCTGTGAGAGCGTGTCTGTGAACTTATGTGTTTGCTGATGCGCTGGAATACCTGATAATTGCTGCTGCTTTTTCCAAGCGCTTCAGAGCCTAGAACCAATCCTTTACTCTTCAATTCATCAAAAAGCTCTATCAGGTTCTGGCAGGGTATCTCTCCATCCACCCCCGGAGCAACCACAGTCAGATAGCGGTCTATCTTTAAGCGCAGGCCCGCTAGGATGCTGAGACATGAGAGATCGACAATGGGGGTAAGGAGCCACGAATAATCTTTCTTTCGTGCCAGGATGTCTCCACCCACATCTAAGGCAATGATTGCATCGTAAGAATTTTCTTTTATTAATCTTTCAAGCTGGTCTTTGAGATTCTCTGTCCCATACTGTAGCGAGAACAGATAAAACGCCCCTATTTCCAGGCCAAATTCCCTGTTTAATCTGGCCAGTTCTGGCTCAAAATATGAATCAAGCGAAACACCCTCTCTGGAAGCTATGAATTTCCTGCTCTTTTTGTCTGCCAGCTCATTGACAGGCTTTTCAAGCTCCCCATCAAAGGTGTGCAGCGCCCACGGCGTCAAGAAGCCAGCCAAATCCACACCAATCTTCAGTTTGCGAAGTTTCTCCGTGACAAGAACAGAGCTTGCCATGTCGCGACCGCTTCCGGCCCCAATGACCAAGACCTTTGAGTAATTCTTGTCATTGAACATTTCCATCCTCTATGAACCCCAATTTGATGTGAGGCTGCCTGAGCATACGCTTCTCCTTGCTTCTTTCGTATCTTTTAAGCATTGTTTTAACAAATGCCTTTTTGATTTTATACTTCTTTACAATCTCATCTATCCCTTTCCTTTTTTCAAACAGCAAGAAGGCTAATGCATCCTGCTCCTCACAGGTAGCTCCAAGCTCCTCTTCGTGGGTCTGGCCGGGAAAGTAGCCTGTGGATGGCGTCTTGTTGATAATCTCTTCAGGCAGGTTCAAAACTGTGGCAAGCTCATAAATGTCAGTCTTGTACAGCTCGTCTAGGATGCCGAAATCAAAAGAGATGGGTGTTCCATATTTTGCTGCATAGCCTTGCACAAACTCCGGACGGTTGCCTGTTCCAAGGACCTTTCCGTTCACTTTCCTTGCTATGTCATAAAGAATCGCGATCCTTGCCCGTGAGGCAAAGTTGCCTATGCGCATCCTGTCCATATCTGTTTGGCGTTTTCTTACAGCGTTGATTGCAATACCTTTCCATCTAAGGCTGTTGATTGTTTCTATTTCCTTTCTGACAATCTCCGAGATGGGAATAACGTACTGGACAGATTGGTCATTCATCCCTAACTTCTCTCTCACAAGGTTCGAGAAATGGACGCTTTTATCATTCCCCCTTGCAGGCATGGTGATCGCAACAACGTTTTCAACACCAACGGCTTTAGCGGCTAGATATACGACAACTGAAGAATCCACGCCTCCTGACAAGCCAACAAGCAGCTTCGGCTTCACTTTTTTTCCGGATTCGTCGGCTTTTTTCGGTATCTGCCGGTAATATTCCTTGATCTCCTTGCACAGCATTATTGCCAAATTTGAATAGTCATGGTTGACCCGAGCCTTTATTTCCTCCAGCACCTTGAAGAGACATTCCTTATCCCTGAAATGGCTGTATCCTTTCCTCTCCATGGGAATCACCCCCGAAAAAGCCATCTAGTCATGAAAAATCACCGCTGTTGAACCATTTCCAACAGCTTCCCCTAATCCACGACAGGAACGCCGTTAATCCTTTTTTCTATAGGGAGCCTTGCGGAAAGCAAGCCGGTCACGGATGCCCCCGATCTTGTCCTGATCGTGTAGAATGCTTGAACGGGAAGGAGTACTATATCTCGTAAAGCTCGCGTACCACCTTCAGAAACAAAGGGGGCTTCTGCAGTACCACGAAAATCAAGATCATACCAAGGATCGGGATGGGGATGACCACATCAACAACAGACAACCCTACCAAATAAATGAGAGATCGAGTCTTGAGTGTCATAAGGACCTCCTGCGCCGATGAGATGAACGGAAGGTCTCTGCACCCCCCTGGGCCTCATCCATTGTCTTCAGAAAACTTATAGCCTCTCCTCCAAAATCTTCGTATCATCCTTATTGCAGCGCCCTGCGGCCCGAGAAGCACTGCCGTCAGGCAGAATCTGGAGGATGCGCTCGCTTTTGCAGTTCAAATTTTAGCCCTTTTTTGCTGTTTATCAGCCGTCAATGGGAATCTCCTCATGCCAGGTGCACGGCTGTTAACCAACATCAATCGGTTGGCACGGTCCGACCCGTTTTTGAAGTCCCGTCCCACAAAATCTTAAACAATATCCTTGTACATCATCAGGGCATCCTGGCCCTCGGGGTAAAAATGCTTCTTGATCTTGAACGGGATAAATTCATGTTTCTTGAAAAGCTTCTGTCCAGGCAAGTTTTCTGCGGCTGTATGCAAAACCAGTGTCTTAATTCCCAGCTCCTTAGCCTTCCTCTGGACCCCCCTCATGAGAAGATCACCAATGCCAAGTCTCCATCTTAAGGGTTCTACTGCAATGGCCAACAGCTCACACACCCGGGGAAGATACCACTTATGCTCAAGTCGGTCGAGCATGACGAACCCCACAGGTCGTTTTTGCATCAACGCCAAAAGGGTCACGGTGATGCCCGACTCAAACCAGCACGCCAGGATGTTTTCATAAGGGCCGTACTGCTGAAACACCTTCTTGCTTAGAGCTCGGATATAATCCACATCCGCGGCCCTGGCCTGTCTCAGCCTGGCAATCCCTTTGGTCTCCCCGTACTTACCGAACCGATCGCCTTTGACCATAATAAAATTCAGCTCGAAACTGAATCCAATTGGGATGGTTTTTTAGCATGAAACAGGAAAAGACAAGGGACAATTGACACCCCCAATCTTGCCTTACTGATCTTTTTGGATGCGATCTATGAGCATCTGGGCCAGATTGACCGCCCAGAATTCTCCAGGCCTGGTAAGGTAAAGGCAGCCATCTGTGAGCTTAATTAAGTCTACTTTTTCCCACTGAGAAATTATTGGCCGCAAGATTGTCAAAAGATCAAGGTCATGGCGCTTGGAGAGTTCCTCCAGGTCGCAATAGCCGAGTTCCATCTGGTAGGAAATGTCTCTGAAGAGAAAATCCCTTTGGGGGCGCTTCACACCAAAGGACAGAGGCTTTCTCCCTGCTTTGATCGCACTGAAATAATCTTTAAGGTCCCCTTCCACAAAGAAGAAATAGTTTCTGAGCCAGCCGCCGGCCCCAGAGCCAAGGGGCACACAATCACCCCGACCCCGGGAAAAGAGATTGTAAAGACTTCTTTCCCTGCTCATCCGCGCCCAGTGGGTCATGGAAATGCGGCGGTAGTGGGCTGCCTCCATAAGCTCTACGCCTCGAACATAGTAGTCTGCCTGTTCCTTTAAGGTGGCTGGTCTGGGCAGGGAACCTTTAGCAACCGACTTCTCTAACAGTCCTCCCCTGAAAATACTTAGCTGATAAAGGTCACAGCCATCAAGCTCAAGGGAAAGAAAGGTTCTGATATCGTCCTCCCAGATCTCAAGTGACTGGTCTGGCAAACCATAAATCAGATCGATAATGGCGACTGCCTTGCCCAGATCCCGAAGATAAGTCAGGGTCTTAATCACCTTTTTCCTTGGTTCTCTTCGGCCCAGACGTTTTCTAATCCGAGTATCAAAAGTCTGGACTCCCAGAGAAAAGCGATTTATGCCAGCACTCAAAGCAGCCTCAATCTTTTCTTTGGCAAAATTGTAGATCCGCCCCTCAAGGGTGATTTCACAATCGTTGGAAAGGGGAAAAAGGGTTTTCACGGTAGAGACCAGCCTGGTCAGTGATTCAGCCGGAAGGGCTGTTGGTGTGCCCCCACCAAAGTAGACGGCCTGAAAAGGACGTGCATTGATAAAAGACGTTCCGGCCGTAAGTTCCATTTCCCGAATAAGGGCCTCCACATATTGCTCGGCCAGATCCAAACGATAAGCGTTTTGATAAAAGCCACAGAAAAGACAATGCCCCTCACAAAAAGGGATGTGGATATAGATTGTACGTATCGGGGAGCCATCTTTGGCAGACATTACATCTGCCCAAAGCCCAGGCAATTTCTCCGGCCGGATTGATTCGCCTTTAGGCATGGCATGGACGGTCATTTTATGATCAAAAGCCTCGTGTAGAGGATTGTCCGTTTCATTGGCCAGAAAACGCCTATTATCGTTAAAAGGAGGCTTCTGTGTTGACATTGCGGAAATACCTGTTAGTGTATTTCATATTTAAATAAGGAACACAATCCAAACTTAGAAGGAGTATAGCATGAAAAAAGTTGAAAGGGGTCATTTTGTCAAACTCGATTACACGGGCACCCTGGAAAATGGGGAGGTCTTCGATTCCAGCCGCAATTCCCACCCCATTGAAGTTGAAGTTGGGGCAGGCAGGATCATCAAGGGATTCGAGGACGCACTCATAGGCATGGTCGAAAACGAAAAGAAGACCTTTACCCTTTCTCCTGAGGAGGCTTACGAGCATCGGGACGAGAGCCTGAAGCAAAGTTTTATGCGCTCTGAACTACCTCAGGGATTGAACCCACAGGTCGGTCAGGTTTTGGCCCTCCGGAATCCTCAGGGCGGCCGGATCCCGGCCAAGGTGACACATGTGGACGAGGAAAAGATCACTGTGGATCTAAATCACCCCCTGGCAGGCAAGACGCTGACCTTTGAAGTGAAAGTCCTTGAGATCAATGATACGCCCAGCCTGTCCTCCTGTACACCATCGGCCTGTAGCAGCTGCGGTTCTACTTGTTCGTGATTGTGTAAAGGAGCGAGTCCGAAAACAAAAAGCCGGCTTTCATCAGCCGGCTTTGCTTTTTCTTGCTTTTACGCCTGGCAACCCCCCCGACCCGAATTATTGAAGCTCCCTGCAGCTTGCTGCAAAGCATGCGCTCGCTTTCGCAGTTCACGAA
This sequence comes from Deltaproteobacteria bacterium, assembly GCA_003647275.1. Lineage (GTDB taxonomy): Bacteria > Desulfobacterota > Desulfobacteria > Desulfobacterales. Next base: position 21,593 of record QMMN01000009.1, on the reverse strand, counting down.
TCCGATTTGTGCGGGGGCAAGGCGGGTGGGATGCAGTCCGGCTATTTCATGAATATATCCATTGTCTCATGAGGGGGACCACCTTTTTGTCCCAGTCCTCTGATACCCTCAATGTGATGAATTGCTTGAAGAGGTTGTCCGTCAACTGGATGGCCTTATCATAAAGGTATACCTTTTCAAGCACAGCCCCCTCTATATCCTCTTGCGACTCCACAGATCCTGTCTGGGGGCACTTAAGTCCCACCATATGCAGGGATTCTGCTTTAACGGTAAAGCGCCATTCCTGATCACCCATCTTATAAGAAAGATTGAGCTCTGTCACGACGGCCCCTTTCCTCAGCGCCAAAATGCCCTCTTCAAGACCTGCATCGTCACCCTTTATGGTAATGCTTTCCACCGTGTCCTTTTGCCTGTTCACAAGTACAATACGATTGCCGATCTGCAGGGATACGGGTTCTTGCTCCAGTTTTCTTATCTCATGTTGACCCTTCTCGATAACAAACCATAACCACGTCAGGTACTCATGCCCCAAAAACTTATAACGATTGTAAGAAACGGCAACATCAAGCATGGGTTACTCCGTAAAGTCTGTCGCAGAAAGCTTGACCAGGATATCACGCTGTGTATCAGAAAGGCCCATTACCAGATCAGCGGTGGTGTATGGAAAGAGCCTGATAAGGGGAAGCTGAAACGACCTGAAGAACAATGTCTCTAGCTCATCATTGGCTGATTTCAAAGTCGAGAAAAACCACAAAACAGACTCTTCATAATTCCATATCAGATCATAAACGCTGGGAGTTGCAGGAATACGCAATGTCAAAACACTTGTGACATGTTCTTTTATCATCCTTTTTTCGTCGCGTGACAAATATTTTCGTCCAGTCGCAGCAAGCCGCCTGGCCGTTTCCATGGCACAGTGTTTCTTTATGAGAGAGGGGGGAACGGTTTTCTTGTCTATTCTTAGTGAAAAGACAAAATAGGTGCCGATAAGAAAAGACGAACTTTCAAAATCAGGGTTAAATGGCTTGTCAAATGATGTCCAACCCACAGTTTTGTCTGAAACATCATCATCTATGTCTGGGATGGCGTTTTTCTTAAGGCACTTGGCCATTGTTTCAGGAACCGGTTCTTCAAGTCTGCCTTCAACTCTGTACCGCGTGATAGAAACAGTAGATGACAAAAGCCCCATAATTCTGCCTAACCCCCGTTTTTTCTTTGGACAGGACTTTATGTCCAAAGGCCGCTCCAGTCCCCTGAACTGCAAAAGCGAGCGCATTCCCTGCAGCCCGCGAAGCACTGCCGTCAGGCAGAACCTGCAGGGCGCTTCAATGCGAAGGGCGAAACATAGGGGAGCCGAGGCGCGGTGTCAAGAGGAAAGTGCTCGGAGGGTATTTCTGTCAATGGGAACCGAAAATTTACCCCCTAACGCCTCTCAAACTCAGTCCAGGCGATTTCATCATCCTGCTTCAGTGTCATAAGTTCGTAGAAATATTTCTCCGCAGTGACCTTGGTGCCAGTCTAATTCGTCTCCAGAAACGAAGGCCCATGATCTCAAACTTTTATTATTTCTTTTCCTTCGTTATACTAGATATTTCTTTTAAGATTTTCTCTAAGTTTTCCAGTTCCCTCCCGTATTCAGCCCAATTCCCCTGGCGCAAGTAATCTTTGGCTTTATGATAGTGTTCCAGAGCCAACACGCCTAGTTTAGAAATATTTTGGGTTTGAGGGATAGATGGGGGGGCCAAGTGTTTGGGAGATATTTCCCTACTCAATACGCTGCTTAAGGCCTTATCAAGATTTTCCTCCATGACTACGCGATTGCTAAAAGCGACAATAACCCTTTTTAATTCCGGTAAGGCGGCGCCCCTTGATTTGTCCTGTTGTGAAGAAACTTGCACACCTCCTCTCTGAGGTGATCCTGTTAAGGGCAATTCGCTTTTTTCTTGTTTGGCTTCCAAGTAAACCGGCTCCACATAGATAAATGTATCACTGATGGGAATGGCTAGGAGATTGCCCCTGATGACTCTGGAACCTCTCTGACCCCATAAGCTCAACTCCCGGGAGATATCTGTTTGCTGATCCACCCTGGCTTCAATCTGCATCGGTCCATAGACCAGTTTTTCCTTGGGTAATTTGTAGACTAACAGATTCCTGTAGTTGGGCAGGTCACTTCTGGCCGCCAGCCAGCCAATCATATTATCCTTTTTGGAAGGGGTGAAAGGGAGCATCAGAAGAAACTCCTCCTTTTCCCCTTCGGGCAATTTTATAATGATATAGTAAGGTTCCATTTCCTGTCGGCTGTCACCATACAACTCATCAGGAATTTGCCAGAGGTCTTCCTGGTTATAGAAGACCTGGACATCTTGCATGTGATATTTCGTGTATATATCCACTTGGATTTTAAAGAGGTCCTTGGGGTACCGGATGTGCTTTTTCAGATCAGCAGGCATTTCATTGAAAGGCTTAAATAAATCAGGGAATATACTCGAATAGGTTTGAACAATCGGATCTTTTTCATCAATCATATAGAAAGCCACATCCCCATTATAGGCATCGATCGTTACCTTGACTGAATTCCGGATGTAGCTTAGTCCTTTATTTCTAAAACGGCCATAAGATCGGCTAGAATAGGGATACATATCAGAGGTCGTGTAGGCGTCTTGAATCCAATAGAGCTTTCCTCCGGAGACAACCAGGTACGGATCACCGTCATAATCGAGAAATGGGGCAATCAAACCCGCCCGCCTGCCAATCCGGCGGTTATACATTATTCTACTCTCTGGACTTAAATAAGTGGTAAATAGTATCTGTGGATCCAAAAATTCAACGGCAAATAAAAGCCTTCTGAAAAAAGATTTGATAGGGACACCTCCCCTTCCCTGATAGATGGTATAGACATTCTTGTCCCCCTTGGGGTAATCAAACTCCTTGGTCTTCGTCTTTATAAGAACATACTCATCCGTTTTTTCTCCATAATAGATCTCTGGGCGCTCTATCTTCAGGTCAGGTACAAAGGAAGGCGGCACGTCTTTGATCAAGAGGCGGGGCAGTCCCTCGCTGGTCACTTCATTGACCGGGCTTGAGGCCAATCCGTAACCATGGGTATAGATAAGGTGTCTATTGACCCAGGTATTTGCCTGGGGAGGAAGTTGATTTACCACCAACTCCCGGGCGGCCAACATGACTTGTCGATATTGATTATTGATTAGATAACGATCTACGTCTACATCGTTAAAATCGTAATATAGCCGTATGGTTTGAATCTGCCTGTAGGTTTGAAGTAAAGGACGCTCGTCCCAGATCCTGATATTTTGAATCGTTACATCATGCTTCTTGATGTCCTCTGCACTTAATTTGTCACTAACTTCAAAATTGACTTGTTTTATCCTATTCAGATTATAGGCGTTACGGGTATAATCAATATTGTAAGCAATGTAGGGTGATTCTCTAATCAGTTCATTGGGCTTAACCACAAATTTTTGTACCAGGATGGGGAGCAGGGTCGCAAGCAACAACACAGCCCCTATCCAAACTCCTCCACTTAACCAGATTAATTTCGTCATGAATTTAAAGGCGTTGAGAAAAAGGACTAAGGCAAAGCCCAGGGAGATAATGATCAAAACCTTATAGGCCAGGACCTTGATGTGGACATCGGTATAGCTGGCACCAAAAGCAGGTCCCTGTGTAGAATATAAAAGTCCATATATTTTCAGATGATAACCCCAGGCCAGGAGTAGAACAATGATTCCTCCCAAGAAAATAAGGTGCTTCTTGGCTTTTGGTGCAATGGTAATTTTAGGTAAAGAAGTTGGGACACCCTCCACTTGACTAAATTCACCCTCTATTTGAAGCGCACCCTGTTTCAGATACCAACCCATAGTGACCAGGCCAGCCAAAATGAAAAGGACCAATAACCCGTTTCGGACGAAAATGTACAAGGGAAGAGAGAACAGATAAAAACCGATGTCCCTGTTAAAAATAGGATCCGTGCTGCCAAAAGGCTGCTGATATAGATAGCGCAGGAGCATATCCCATTGGTCGGCGCCCTTGGACGCAATAATAAAACTAAGAATCAGAATAAAAGCCATGAGGAGAGAATTTAAGGCCCTATCTGAAAGGCCAAGTTGGGAAAGATAACCCTCCTCATCTTTAAAGGCCACCCCTGGCCCGTTGCCTGGGTTTAAACGTTTGGCGGCGTAAAGGTTAAAGCATATGATAAGAATCAAAAGCAACCAAATCAACAAACCGAACCCGAATTTGCTCAAAAGCATGGTCCAGAAAACAGGCGAGAAGCCTAGATTTTCGAACCACAGCCAGTCAGGATAGATTGAAACCCCTGACCAAAGCAATAGAACAGCGATAATCCCGAACCCTATAATCATTAATTTCTTATTCATGTCTTTTTCTCCCCACGAGTAATGTTCGTGAATCTCTCAAATGTTGCGGTTCCTGAGAAACCGAAAAAAGTGGTTGAAGGGAAGGGTAACACCTTCTCCCGCGAAAAGGAATGTGGAAGTGTTATAAAAAGAAAGGCGTCAAAAATCGCTCAGAAAAAGTTCTGAAGCGTTCCCGGTGATGGTTCTCGCTCAATTAAGGTTAAGGATTGGTATGCATTGGTAAAATACGTCAATTCCGTTCCTATTGAACCAGAGAGCCTGGCTGCTGCAGCCGCGATGGTCACGATGACAGAATCTTTCTCTCGGACTTTGTCTACATCCGCCTAATAAGCATCAGGCTGGTCTTGGGGCACCACCCAAAATAGACAAGAGTAACATGAGGATTAATGTTTGAATGATCCAACCGATCACGCAAACCCCCACAGCCCGTAATGTGCTCTCATAATCAAGCGCTTGTCTAACCGCAATGATCATTGCCGCCAGCATCCAAATTGAGGCGACTAAAAAAACCACATGGCCCAGCCCTGGGATGATACCTAGTACTCGGATCAAGCCTGGAGAACTCGAAAAGCCAATCGTGCGAAGCAATTCACCATAATCTGCTTTGGTCTGTGGCTCTGGGAGGAACTTCGTACCAATATAAGTAAGGTAGGACCAGACATACCACCCGACAAGGGCCAAGATCGTTCCTATCAAAATCCCGCCAAGCCGCCTTTGCATCGAACTGATCCAATTTAGTGAATAGCGCCCCCCACTTTCCCCTAAGTTGCAATGAGTAAAACGCCGGTCGTTATTGCCACCTTTTTTACTTGAGCCTCCTTTAAGATAATCGTCTTTGGTTCGAAGGACTTCTCCTATCCGTATCCTTCCATGATCCTCTTGAGCTTCACCCGGTCTACATTCCGCCCCACCAAAGGCCCTTGACTTAAGACGGGAAAGTGCTCTTCAAAGGGTAGCAGGTCGTTCCGGTAAATGATACCTATGGGAATCTTATCTTCCCACTGACGAGCCACCTTCATGGCAGCCTCCCAGTCTGTTGGATCGTATGCCGGGGGCAAGGGGTCACATCGATCCTTATACCAGGCAAAGGTGTTCACCTTGTTGAACGAGACACAGGGCTGTAACACGTCAATGAGGGAAAAACCTCGATGCGCGATTCCCTGCTGAATCAGCCCTGACAGGTGATCGATCATACCAGAGAAACCGCGGGCCACAAAACCGGCCTGCATGGCCACAGCCACAGCGATTGGATTGAAAGATCTCAACGTCACGCCTTCTGGCTGGGCCTTGGTGACAAAACCCTCGGCAGAGGTAGGGCTGGCCTGGCCCTTGGTGAGGCCGTACACCTGGTTGTTGTGAACCAAAAGTGTTACGTCGATGTTGCGGCGGAGGGCTGCCAGAAAATGGTTGCCCCCTTCTCCGTAGTTACATCCGTCGCCGCTTTCCACAATCACTGTGAGCTTCGGGTTGGCAAGTTTGGCACCGGTGGCCACGGGAAGCGATCGGCCATGAAGGCCATTGAAGCGATTTGCATTCAGATAATGGGGTGCCTTGGCGGCCTGGCCGATCCCGGAGACGAACAACACTTCATGGGGCTCCAGCTGGCTGGCTACCAAAGCCTGTTTAACTGCCTTTAAAATAGAGAAGTTTCCACAGCCCGGACACCAGGCCGTGTCATAATGTCCGTAATCGTCAATGGTTACCATTTTGTCCTCGCTTTCGGTACACACCACAAGTTTGACGGTCTCGTAAAAAGTCTTTTGTGAACGACTTTGAGCATTTTAGCTGAACATCTCAAGCGCGCCCAAAATGGTCATAAAGTGAACAAAATGGACTTTTCACAAAATCGTCATTAATCCCCGAAGAATCGACTCTGGTGTCAGCGGCAGGCCATCATATTGAAGCACCTTTTTCTTGATCTGGAACCCCGTCTCTCGCCGGATGAGTCGTGCCAGTTGCCCGGTGGCATTGATCTCAACGCAGACCACCTGCCGTGCCGCTTCAAGATGTCCCATGAACTGTTCGGGCATCAAGGGCCAGACCTGGCTAAAATGGAGGGTGGCCACCCTCTGTCCTCCTGACCTTAATCGTGAGGCCGCCTCCTTCACCGGCCCCTTACTCGACCCCCAGGAGACCATCAGCAAATCAGACTTGTCTTGGCCTTCCATATCCGGAGGGATGACTTCCGCCCGAAACCCCCGCCCCTTTCTCAACCTCTTTTCCACCATCTGCCTGCGCACGGAAAGATCTTCTGTAATGTGACCGTCCTCTGTATGCTCATCGCTGTCAGCCACAATAAGATGTTCACTCATCCCTGGAAGGAGGCGAGGTGAAACGCCATTTTCCGTGATAGCAAATCGCTTATACGGTGATGACCCAACAGCCTCAGTACTAACACTAACAGGCGGCAAATTCTCTACGTCAAAGGGCATCACTGCGCGATAGGAATCGGCAAGAAACTGATCGGTCAATAAAAACATGGGACCCTGATATAGCTCTGCCAGTTCAAAGGCCCTCCGGGTGAGGTGAAAGCACTCTTCCACTGTTCCGGGGGCAAACACTGCCCTGGGAAACTCACCGTGGCCGGCATGCAGCACAAATTCCAGATCCCCCTGTTCGGTCCGCGTGGGAAGTCCGGTGGCTGGCCCTGGGCGTTGGGACACCACAATGACCACAGGGGTTTCAGTCATAGCCGCCAGGCTTACCCCTTCTGCCATCAGTGCAAACCCTCCGCCAGAAGTGGCCACCATGCTCGGCGCACCGGCAAATGAAGCCCCGATGGCCATGTTAATGGCGGCGATTTCGTCTTCAGCCTGTTCCACAATCAAACCCATCTGCCCGGCATGGCCTGCCAGGTTCAGACAGATGGAGGTAGAAGGCGTCATGGGGTAGAATGCAAGAAACTTCAAGCCAGCAGAAAGGGCACTAAGGGCAATGGCCTCGTTTCCATTCATCATCAAGCGCTGTGGTGGATTAGCAATGGGTGCCAGCTTATGGATCGATGCAGGCTGCCCGGAACACCACCGAAAGGCAGCTTCCAGCACCTGTCGGTTTTCTTCCATGACCTGGGGATGCTTCTTTCCAAAGAGATCATGGAGTGTCCTTGCTACTAATTTCTCCTCAAGGCCGAGGAGCGCACCTGCCACACCCAGTGAGGCAATGTTTGAGAATTTGTCTTTTGCCAACTGCTTGTAGGGAACCTTGAGAGAGGCATCATCAGAGACGTCAACGGACTCATCGACCAGGATGAGCCCATTGGGTGAGAGGTCCTGACGGTGCAAAGTGACCGTAGCCCTGTCAAGCGCGACCAAAAGGTCCACTGACTCCTGTGGAGCGATCACTTCATCAAGGCCCACGCGGATAGCAAAGGTGTTATGTCCCCCTCGAATGCGAGACTGATAGCTCTGTGTCACAACGATGGAGTAGCCGGCCCTTACAAGACTTTTGGCCAGTAGCTGTCCAATGGTGATCAGCCCTTGTCCTGCTTCACCGCCAATGAGTATGTTCAAGTCAGTCCGTGTCATCACGACGCTCCCCTATCCCGGATCAAGCCCCATCAAGTCCAGAGTGTTCTTGCTCAAAGAACCAGCCAGCTGGATCGGAAAAATATAATTTCATGTCCGACAAGGCAGCATGGTGACTCTTTTCCTCGCGGATCATCCGCTCAATGAATGACGTGACCCTTGCTGAATTGTTTATGAATAATTCGGGCTAAGTTCGTCCTTGTTATAGCATCGTCAGACAGAGTCTAAAGACTGGGCCTAACTGACTCACGTTTTTTACGGGTGTCTGACAAGTGAAATATCCGGGACATCCATGAAATATGAATATTTGGCTCTTTTCAGGACGCTCCTCTTTGCCCCCCGCGTGGCACTTTGCTCTTTCGAGATCCTTTTAGTGGTTTGTCTCTTCCCCGCTGGTGAGGACCAGGTGGCCTGAGACGATTCTTACGGATCTGCGCCTTGCGCTTGGCATCGCCATATTTTCCAAATCTACCACCCATGGACACTTCCTTGAAAATCTCCACATCAGACCCATTCGACCTAGTCAACAACATCACCAAGGCCCCTCCTGCACAACCACAAAAAAAGTTACTGGTTTACCAATGGATGTCCCCATCCCGTCCCCTATATGAAGACAAGGCCACGGGGTAAACCCCAACACAGGAACCCGAACAGCCACAAGGGAATGATGTTACCAAAACCGACTTAAACGTCATCACGCACCACAAAAGCATTATCAGCATCCTTAACCTGGCTTTTCCCCTTGGTTCTTCCGCTGATTTCAAACAGATATTTCCCTTCCACCAAGAAATCGCCCCGGCTCGGGATGCGGATATTCATGCCCGCGCTCTTCAGTTGATGGGCAAAAAAGGTCTTTCGAACAGTGCCTGCCTGATCCTTGCCTCCAATTGCTCCGGCCACCGCCCTGAACAGGTTCGTGTTTTCCATATAGATTTTAGAAGGCTTGCGCCCAGGTCGGTTGGCCAAAGTCTATGTACTATTGGCGCAGCAGAGCTTACCACCCAAGAAGGATCTTATTGTATTATGCCCAAAAAGTCATTAATCGAAACCAACCCCTATCTGGAGAATTCGGAAAAATACCGCGACTCTCTGATTACCAACGTTTCGAGCTCTACGGCAATCGAAACCGGTGACAGCGTTCAGTCTGTAGCCAGCAGGCTGGGGCCAGCTGCACTTTTTGTGGAAGATCCCTCGCGATAAAATAGAAGCAGGCCAAACGATACTACACAAAAGTTCAAATTTCATGGATATCCCCTAATTTCCATTTATTGATCGGGAAATATGATTTTGTGCTCATCAAAAATCCTGTGTACCTTCCCTCGTGAATGAGACACGACATCACTGGGATCAAACCTTCTCCGAATAACGTTTAACAACTGCCATACGGTGAAACACATGAAGGGCACTGCCAGGCTGTAACCCATAAAACGTTTTTCACTACACGCAAATACTCCCAAAACGATCCCACCCGCAGCGATCGCAAGGAAACAAGAGGCAAAATAAAGCTTTCTAATACGAGCCTTTGACTTACTATAGACTCTTACCTCAAAGGGACTATGACATATCGGGCAGAAGAGTTTTATTTTGTTGTATCCCTCCTCAGGAACAGTGAACGTTTCTCGCCATGTTTTATATTGAGTCAATGTCATTCTTCCTCTGCCTCGGCTTCGATAAACCTCTTGTTCAATCGCACATCCCAATTTTATTGAAACGGTATTCGGCGTTATTCTCATAGTTCGCTTGGCCTCGTTCACCTTACCAAATGACCATTTGGAACTATTGAAGCCCTCTACAATATTAAGTGCTTAGCCCGGTCAGGAGCAGACTTGACCCCTTTTTATTGACTCTTCATTTGTGTTCTCCTCGTTGGTCACTCCAGTCTTTGACGGAACGTCCATCCGGCTGTCGTCAAAGTTACGACACCAATCGGCACCATCGGCCAAGCCAGTTGCAAGACAGTTGGCATCCTCATTCCCTCAAGAAGGATTCCCTTGGCTATCAAGATAATGTAGTAAATGGGATCTAGGTATGTCACCCACCGCAACCAAGCGGGCATGTTCTCAACTGGTGTAACAAAGCCACTGAGAAGAATAGCAGGCACCAAGAATGCGAATGCTCCGAAAAAGGCCTGTTGTTGTGTCTTGGCAAGAGACGAAATCAACAAACCAATCCCGATCGTTGAGAAGAGAGACACGAACAAGGCACCAAATAAGAGAAGCGGCGATCCCGCACAGGGTAATGCAAACACAAGGGTGGCGATAGCCACCATCGCCATTCCCTCTCCAAGGCCCAGTACCATCGCAGGTGTCGTCTTACCTATCAGGATTTCTAAGGGCCTCAGCGGAGATACCAAGAGCTGCTCAAACGTTCCCAACTCTTTTTCTCGCGCAATTGAAAGAGACGTGACAATGAGTGCGATAAGGTTGGTCAGGATCCCAACCAGGCCTGGGATAGTACTCCAGACAGAATCAAGGTTTGAATTAAACCAGGCTCGGGACACGAGTTTAATGGAAGCCGCATCTCTCGGAGGTTTTGATGGATCAATTGAGACAGCGACGTATTCACCAACAAAGCGATCGGTAATCTGACTCATGTAGCCGGATATCACCTGAGCAGCATAGGCCTTCCGGCCATCCAGGAGTATCTGAAGCGCGACTGGTGTCCCGGATAACAGATCCCTCGAAAAAGTCGGGCCAATATGAACGACAGCTATCACATCTTGTGTGTCTATTGCACGATGTACGTCGTCGAGGTCCTGGAAATACTGTACATGAGAGAAAGTACGACGAGCAGATGCAAAACGGGAGATCAGTTCACGAGCCGCAGAACCGTGATCCTCGCTGTATATCCCGAGCTGGACATTCTTGACTTCATGAGTCGCGGCAAAGCTGAATATCAAGAGCTGCACCAGGGGAGGGACCAGCAAGACGAAGCGGTTGTGCGGGTCACGCCAAACCGCCAAAAACTCTTTGATAATTAGTCTGACAATGCGATTGAGCATCAATATTTTCCCGTAATCATTCCAGGTTCATCTTTGTTTTTTGGATCGTCACTGTTAGGAAGAATGCAGCAAACCCCAACAGGACGACCGTGTTCGGCAGGATCACCTGCCAGACATTGCCGGCCAGGAACAGCGTCCTCAGGGCTGAGACAAAGTAGCGCGGCGGCATCACGCAGGTCAGGTATTGAATCAGCCTGGGCATGCTATCAATTTCGAAAACAAGCCCGGACAAAATGAGGGCGGGTAAGTATCCAACAATCAGCGCGACCTGACTTGCCACGAATTGGTTGCGCGTTACTGAAGAAATCAGCAGGCCCAACCCCAGAGCCGAGCAAAGAAATGTTGCGGAGACCATGATTAGAACCCACAACGAACCTCGAAGCGGAACCCCCAGCCCCAAAGTTGAAACAGCGGCTACGAGGCCCATCGCCAGCATTCCGAGAATAAAATAGGGGACAAACTTGCTCAGGACTATATCCATTCGTGTAATCGGCGTCGCCAACAGGGCTTCCATGGTTCCCCGTTCCCATTCACGCGCGACAACCAGTGCCGTTAGCAAGGTGCCAATAAGTGTCATGATGACGGCAATCGACCCTGGAAGCAAAGCAGCGCGTGATTCGATTTCTTGGTTAAACCAGACTCGTGATTCGATCCTCACGATCTCGCCGCTGTTTCGTTGCCCTGCGTTGAGCCCTTCCTGTATGAGCCAATGACGTAACACGCCTCGGACATAATTCTGCACAAGTGCAGCAGTACTGACATCGCTCCCGCGAACCAACAACTGAAGAGGGCTCAAGCTACGACGTTCAATGCGGCTGGCAAAGTCTGCTGGTATCACCAATACACCATTGAGCCGTCCTCCTACCAAGTCATCCTGGACCTCTCGCCGATCCCGGGCAACATGGACCATAAAGTACTTGTTGTTTTGGAAGGAGGCCAGCAGGCGATTAACAATCGGCGAGTTGTCTTCGCACACCACTCCAAGCTTTATATTCCTCACATCTAAAGATATTGCATAGGTAAATAGGAAAAGGAGCAGCAGGGGCAGGGCGATTCCAATCCCGACACTGCTTGGATCGCGCAGCATCTGGTAAGTCTCCTTGCGTACCAAGCCCCACATACAGCGCAGACGGCTTCTTTGCGGATGTACATCGACGTGTTGTGACTCTGCTGCGAGGTTTTGGCTCATCCATCCCTCCTTAATCCTTCTCCCTCTGACTCATATCGCTCGTGACGCTGGATCATCTCGATAAAGGCGTCTTCTAGCGTCGGTTCAGGCAGGTTCTCCGACGGGATCGATCGTTTGAGGTCATCGGGGGTGCCGGTGGCGATGATCCTTCCTTGGTAAACCATGGCAATACGGTCACAGTATTCTGCTTCGTCAAGAAAATGTGTCGTGACCATAATAGTCATCCCTTGATTGACCATTGCATTAATACGGATCCAAAACTCGCGCCTTGTTATTGGATCGACTCCGCTGGTTGGCTCATCTAAGAACAGCACCTGTGGCTCATGCATGATGGCACAAGCCATAGCCAACCGTTGTTTGAAACCCAGGGGAAGGTCTCCAGCATTTGAATTGATAAACGGGGCGAGTTCAAATTCTTCGATCATCCGGTGTATCGTCTTCTGGAGTCTGCGCCCCATCAGGCCATAGACGCCTCCAAAAAACTCGAGGTTCTGATGAACACTCAAGTCGCTGTACAGGCTAAACCTCTGAGCCATGTAACCCAGCCGCTCTCGTGCCTTTGCAGGAGCCATAGTCAGGTCCACTCCTGCTACCTCTGCCTTGCCCGAGGTCGGCCGGAGCAATCCGCACATCATTTTGAAGGTGGTGCTTTTGCCTGCTCCATTGGGTCCCAACAGACCGAAAATCTCTCCGCGACAAACCGTGAAACTGACCTGATCTACCGCAGTGAAAGAGCCGAAGCATTTCGTCAAATCCTGAGCTTCGACAACTATGTTCCGCGTCCCTGTGCTGTCCTCGCGCAACTTCTGAAATATGTGCGATGTTATGTTGGAGATGCGGGTCTTGGGAATACCACCCAGCAACACCATGAAGGCATCCTCAAACCGAGGTGGCGTCGGTCTTGCTTGAACATTTGTGCCTAACGCAGGGAATACTGTAGTGGGTGTTTTCAGGATCAAGCGAACCTTCCGCCCCTGAATGACGCCATCGATAATATCCGGTTGCTCTAAGGCCTTGGACAGAAGTTGTCGCCGGCTATCCTCGGTCGCCTCTATGAGAAATGTCTGCCCCTCGACTTGCCCTGTCAGATCGCCCGGCTTGCCTTGATATAGGAGCTTGCCCTCGTTTAGGAGCAGGACCTCGTCGCAGCGTTGGGCCTCGTCCATGTAGGCTGTGCTCCAAATGACTGCCGTCCCTTCATCAACCAACTCATTCACCATCTTCCACAGCTCCCGACGGGAGACCGGATCCACTCCTGCGCTGGGTTCGTCGAGCAACAACACGACAGGTCTGTGAATTAAGGCGCACGCCAAGCCAAGCTTCTGTTTCATCCCTCCAGAGAGTTTCCCCGCCAGCCGACCGGTGAAGTGCCCCAGGCCGGTAAATGCAAGCAAACGCTCAAACGTTTCATGTCGGTGCTTTCCAACCACGCCGCGAAGATCTGCATAGAGATGCAGGTTCTCCATCACTGTCAGATCTTCATACAGACCGAATCTCTGCGGCATGTAGCTTACTATTGTGTGAACGGTTGAGACTTGCCGCGCAGTGTCATATCCAGCCACTTTGATGCGTCCTCGGGTAGGATCCAGCAACCCGGCTATTAGACGAATTAAGGTGGTCTTGCCGGCACCATCCGGGCCAACCAGTCCTGTAATCCGCTCGCCGTAAATATTGGCAGTTACGCATTCCAGTGCCGGCCGGGCATCAGCAGAAAACTGTTTCCGAACCTCGCTGAGACTAATTAACACTTGGGACGCCATGTTTTCACTTTACTCACTGCCTCGCGAACTTAGGGGAATGATAACTGTCACTGGCATACCCTGTCGCAGCTCACCTTTTGTATCCTCCACAATCACGCGAATTCTGTAGACAAGGTCTGTTCGGATTTCCTTGGTTTCAACCGTCTTGGGGGTGAATTCTGCTACTGGCGATATGAACCCTATCCTTCCTTGGTATAGATGATCTGGATAGGTATCGGTCCGCACCATGGCCGTCATTCCGGGATGAATACGTCCCAGTTGCAACTCGCTGACATATACACGCACCCACACAGGATTCGGCAATGTAATGGTGAATACCGGTTCGCCAACGTTCACGTAGTCGCCCGGTTCGTGTACTCGTGTCTGGATGATGCCGCTTACCGGCGACAGCAGCCTGCAATCCCGTCGTCGTCGCCTGGCCTCGGCCAGATTGGCCTGTGCCTGTTCAACCAGGGCCCTTGTTCGCGCAATGTCTTCCTCTCTTGGGCCGAGTTCCACGAGTTTCTGGTACGCTTCTGCAACCCTCAACTGCGCTTCAGCTTCATCAAGAGCTGCTCTATAGTGATCGAATTTCTGTTTTGACACCGCTCCACGACCAACAAGCTTCTGGTTGCGTGTAAACTCCCTTTGCGCATTGAGAAAAGCGACACGGCGGGATAGCGTCGTTGCCCGGGCTTGTGCTATCTCCTCGGGCCTTGAGCCGTTCTTCAAGCACAAAAGCTCTGCTTTGCGTGCCGCAAGTGCTGCTTCTGCCTGCTTCACCGCGTCCTCGAAATAGCCAGGCTCAAGTTCAGCAAGGACTTGACCAGGCTTCACTGCATTTCCTTCATCAACCAGCAATTTCAAAATCCGCCCAGCCACTTGGAAACCTAGACGTACCTCTCTGACCTCAACGTTCCCCTGGAACTCCAAGGTAGCAAGATCGGGCACGTCCCCTTTCCTTAGCCAAAGCCATGCGCCTCCAACTACAGCCACCATGCTCAATACCACAATTACTGGAACGACCACTTTACGTTTCATCTCGCACTCCGTTTTTATGTTTTCCACTGTCAATTTGGCGAGGATCTAAGCCAACGGCTCGACATGCCATCTCGGCAATGATATTGGCAATTTGCTCAGCACGAATCTCGGTGATATGATTCCACCCCAGCCGACGACAGAGAGTGGTTCCCGCAATTCGAAAAAACAACACCTGCCCCAGTAACACATGTGCGCGGATAATGGTTTCTGGTGTGTCGGGTGGTTTTCTGGTAGCTTGGGCGACAAGCTGAGACACCAACTGGTGCATTGGTTGAATCACTCCCTCATAAATCACCTCAAAAGCATCTGTTGGCCGTAGTTGCTCGCGGGAGAAGATACTTGCTATGGCTACGGCGTCGTGTTTCAGCATTATGGTTACTGCCAGACCATGAAGCAGTTGTAGCAAAAGCCGAACAGCCGTTTCTGGATTCTCTCTTGAAGCCGACAGTTCGCCCCTGACCCTTTCAATAAGGTCTCGCACCGGTTTGGCTCGCTCTTGTACTAGGTGTCTTACTACGGCGAGGTAATAGCCTTCCTTACCACCGAAGTAGTAGGCAATTGCCGCAACATTCACCCCTGCTGCTTTTGCCAGTTGTCTCGTGGCTATCCCTTCCAGCCCATATCGGGCGAAGGCCTCCACTCCTGCATCCAGGAGGCGAGCAATCGCCTTATCGCCACGTTTGCTCTTGCGAGGCATGGATTCCGAATTCTTTGCCATGATCTCTCCTTTCAGGATTAAAATAATACAATCGATTGATTTAGTCAATCGATTAAATAAACTAAACTCAGAGTTTTCTCCGATGCCGGCTGTTGGATGGAGCGTTGGCATCATCATCCGGCTGCACCAAGAGAGAGGAATATACAAGCAGAGGATTGCTCCCTGAGGAGTGGGAGTAGCGAGAAAATCAAGCGGGAAGCGTCAGTTCAGCCGCCCGGCAACCAGTTTGGCCCACATCTTCCGCTGGCGGGTCCAGTGGAAAACGGCGGCAACGGGGCGGACGTCTTTCTCGCATATTGGGTCGCGGCCCTTCATGGTCCTGGACAGGAACAGGATCTCCTGCTGGATGTTGGGCGCTAGGTCCTTCTCGTCGACGGCCTCGCGCTCGAGCGAGAGGACCTCTTCCCGTACCGAGATCATCCGCTGTTCGATGCTCCGGATCTGGGTCCTGCAGGTCGGCCAGGCGGTTCGCTGTGAGTGAAGGGGTCAAGTCTGCTCTTGACCCATTTGCCAAGAAGAAAGTATCCGGCACCTCCATGAAATCTTAACATTCGGCGCTATCATGATCACTGAACTAGTTTCGAGTTCCGAATTCCAGGTTCCGGGGTTCGAGTTTCGGGTTCTGCTTATTGAAAAGTTCATCCTGATTCGTTTAAACTGTATTCCTTGGTGCTCGGCCTCGGCCAGGCATCGATGTGTTCGAATCGATCAATCCAGGGCATTATCCACGGCCGATCATGTCTTCAAGTTTCCAGTCCACAAGGAGCCTTACCCGCCGATTCTCTTGCTTTTCTCTGAAAACAAGGTGCGACATTTCCAGACCATAATGGAAGAGATCCCTTGTGATAGCAACATCCTGACGGCAGTATTCAATCAACTTTTCAAAATCCCTCTGTCGAAACCATTCCACGGCCTGGAGCCCGTCCGCTGTTTTTTCCCGATTCAAGGTCTCTGCAGCCAGATGGTTTAGGGCGAGTCGAAAACCGAGGCGGTTGAAGACATCTTCGAGTATATCAAAGGTCGGAAGCTTCGTTAGATTCTTGCTTGTATAAGCGCTCAGAACGCGGTAATCAAAGCGCTTAATATTGAATCCGACGATCAAGTCTGCTTTCTCCAGATGCGCCAGGAGAGCGTCAATCTGATCTTCATCATAAACCAGAAAACGATTTTCCAGGCTGTCAAAAAGAACGGCTACGGAGACCCTCATCAGGTGTATGTTTTGCCAGCCCCCGACTTCTTGGGCGGTTTTCTGGGTCTCCAGGTCGAAAAATAGGAGCCGGAGATCTGTTTTCTCTTCAGAGGCTGCTTCTTCTTCAAGACGAAACGGCATCGGCTCGGCCTCGTCTTTTTCGCTGGAAAACTGGCTGAGGGGAATATGGCCCAGGAGACCTTCAAGAATCAACAAGGCAGCCTCTTTGTTCAGCGGTTTATTGCCTGAACCGCACTTGGGAGAATGGATACATGACGGGCACCCTTCCTCACATTCACAGCTTTTGATCTGGTGCATGGTCTTTTCCAGGAGTTCCAGGATGATCTCAAAGCCGTGCTGTGCAAGGCCGACGCCACCCGGGTAGCCGTCGTAGATGAATATAGCACTTTTGCCAACCTGTGGATGATAAGGATAACAGATCCCTCCGATATCGTTTCTGTCACAAAGGGCAAAAAGCGGAAACATGCCTATGGCCGCGTGTTCGATGGCGTGGATGCCGCCCATGAAATCAAGACCCCTTTTCTCAACAAAGCGCTTCAATGACTCTTCGATCTCTATCCATAAACCAACGGTTTCAAAGGTCTGGGGAGGCAGGTCCAGTGGAAAGACGCCCATTAATACCTGACCCGGCAGAGCCCTTTTTTCATAACCGGTAACCACTTCTGTGACCTTAAGCTGCCCTTCACGGACAAGAAACTGTCCCTTGGGCCGGCTTTGATTGATCCGGATGATCTCTGTTTCTTTTTCGGCCCGGACGCGTGTGAAGTATTGCCGGTTGGATCGATGTGCAATGATGTCTTTTTTTGCCAGTATCAAATGATCAACCAGGTATTGACGGGCTCGGTGAAGATAGATCGCACCAGGATGACATTCTTTGAAAGCCCTGATACCATCAATGGTACCAATAGGCTGGCCGGTCTCTTTTTCAATGATCGTGTAACTCTCGCCAGCAGAGCGAATGTTGACGTGAAGCTGGGGCTTGCGTTTTGTGGCGAACCAGGCGGGCTCCCCCTCTGCCGTTCGATGCAATGCGCCCTCCCTTTCCAGTTTTTCAAGATGAAGGGGAAGATTTTTCGACCAAAACTTTTCGTCATCCTGAGTCAGCGGCATTTCAGCGGCCGCACACGGCAAATGGGCCTCAATCACATAAGGGTTATGGGGGTCCAGGACGGCCGCTTCGTACGATCTTTCAAAAAAGTCATCGGGGTGTTTCATGAAGTATTGATCAAGGGCGTCCGGTTTTGCGATGAGGATCACCATCGATTCTCTCCCCGACCGGCCCACGCGTCCCCCCCTTTGCCAGGTATTGATGATGGTGCCGGGATAACCCACAAGGAGGCATATATCGAGATGGCCGATATCAATGCCCATCTCCAGGGCGCTGGTGGACACGACGCCGAGCAGATCTCCACTGGTCAGTCTTTGTTCGATCTGTCTCCTTTCCTCGGGCATGAAACCGGCCCGGTACGAACTGATTTTTTTTCGAAGCTTAGGAGACAACCGGGAGACCCAAACATGGATCAGTTCTGTCACCTGCCTGGACTGGGTAAAAGCAATGGTTCTGAACCCTTGACGGATGCAGTCAACAAAGAGCTTGGCTGCGGAAAAATTAGGGCTTGCCACGGGATTTAGAAAAAGGAAATGGTGCCCTGCCTTGGGCGCTCCCGCAGACTGGACCACTTGAAGTTTTTCCTCGATCAAACTTTCGCCAAACGCCTGCGGATTGTTGACGGTGGCCGAGAGCAGGATGAAGCGGGGATGGGCGCCGTAATGTTGGCAAAGCCTTTTCAGCCTCCGGATCACCTGGTTTACATGAGAACCGAATATGCCGCGATAGGTGTGAACTTCGTCCAGAATGACAAACGACAGATTTCGCAGGAGTTCCTCCCAGCCTTGATGATAGGCCAGAATGCCTCGGTGGAGCATGTCGGGGTTGGTGATCAGGATCTGAGGAGGCTCTGTTCGGATTTTCTTTCGCCTGTATGGGGTGGTGTCGCCATCGTAAATCTCAGCTGAGATCTTTTCCTGTTTTATCCCTTTTAGCCATGGCGTGAGTGTTTTCAGTTGGTCCTGTGCAAGGGCTTTTAAGGGAAAGATGTATAGGGCTTTTGCTTCCCTGTTCTTCAGTGCCTCTTCCAGGACAATGAGGTTATAGATCAAACTCTTGCCGCTGGCGGTTGGGGTGGCAACCATCACATTGGATCCCTGCCTCAGATGATTAATCGCTTCCACTTGATGGCAGTAAAGCCTGTCAAGGCCGAGACGGCGCATCGTCCTGGCAATATCATCGTGAAAGGTCAGTTGGGGGCCATAGACGGGTGGCTTGGGAGGTAAATGGCGATGGTATACGAATGCCTCACCAAGGTCCGGATCGGTTTTGAGGGCCTCGATATAACGAGAAAGTGTCATCTGATTTGGGGATGCCCCTTGAAATGCTTTTGAGTGAGAGTAAAGCCCCCCGCTCTTCCGGGCGGGGGGCTTTACTCTATAATAAGGAACCAACAAGATTCCTGAAATTTTACAAAGATCGGGGGGCGGGTTGACACAGGCTGTTTGGGCAACAGCCTGTTCAATTATCATTTTTGGTGTAATGTGCGATTCTGGGTTTTGTTTTCTTTCGCCCGTTCTCTTTAGACAAGGTAATGATATTATATCATGCCTGACAAGTATATTGAAAATTATACGAAAAAATACGCCACTGCCTGGCTAACTGGTCACCCCGATGGTGTGCTCCTGTTCAGCGGTTTTGGGTGAGGATTAAGTTTCTTTGTTTCTGAATAATTTAAATTGGTTCCTTACCAGGGATGAGCGCTAAAGTAAAGCTTAAAGCCCTGACTGATTGTTACATTTACCAAGGAAAGCATAATACATAATATTGTTTGCAATAAAGCAGAGATGTTTGTGAGCCGTCAAGGGGGATCAAAGGGTGGCTCCCGGATATTCGGTGTTCTCCTTTAGAGATGAAAGGTGTTGACCCGAAAACAATTATGGCTATAATGGGGAGACAAGATGTACAAGGTGGCATGAGATACCAATAGCCGAGCCCCGAACATAAGTTAAGGGCTGTAAAACTTTTGGGTGAAGTCCCATCAAGTTTCACACCATAGGGTAAAACGCAGAATATACAGACAGCACAACGAACTGATCATATTAAACTGGAGGGATGGCCGAGTGGTTGAAGGCGGCGGTCTTGAAAACCGTTTCCCGGCAACGGGACGTGGGTTCGAATCCTACTCCCTCCGCCATGAAATTTAGGCTGTTAAATTTCACAATTGGCTTATAGCATTTAGCTCTGGGCAGAAACATGCAGCAAAGAGCCGAAAGTTAAATATATTCCACTTCAGTGAAATCCCGGAGAGATGGCCGAGCTGGCTGAAGGCGCTCGCCTGCTAAGCGAGTGTAGGAGGAAACTTCTACCGAGGGTTCGAATCCCTCTCTCTCCGCCAGTCTTTATCATCCGAACTTAGAGGCTTTGCCCCAATTGGCCTGCGGTCCATAGGTGCCTACGCCCTGGAGGGATTATTGGAATAATGGGCTATTAAAGGCCTATTATTTCAAAAGGTTGTAGAATTTCCAGGGCATTATATTTTAGGACTTTAATTCCAACAGAGTACATAGCGATATGAATGCAAAAGGCCAAAACGGCCAGGATCGCGTCCATATACTGGTTGTGGATGACGATGAGGTCATCAGGACGAGCATCCAGGAGGCAATTCAGCGTGCCGGTTATAGGTGCTCAAGCGTGCCGAGCGCGGATAAGGCATTAGAAACCTTAAAGAATAAAAATGCGGATGTGGTCATAACCGACATTAGAATGCCGGGCATTAACGGGTTTAAATTAACAGAGGCCGTCAAGAAGCAATATGATGTTGATGTGATCATCATCACCGGTTATGGCGACGAATTCTCCTATGAAGAGGCGATCGAGAAAGGCGCAAGCGACTTCATCGTAAAGCCCGTGCGCTTGAAAGAGCTGGTTGTTAGATTAAAGAGGGTCCTTGAAGAGCGGGCCCTCATCGCCCAGCGACGGCAGATGGAGGAGCAGCTCAGGAAATTGACCATCACAGATGACCTGACCAAGCTCCATAATATGAGGCACTTTTACACCCAGTTGCAAACAGAGATGAGTCGAGCATTTCGCTATAAGGGTCCCCTGTCACTCTTGCTACTGGATGTGGACAGGTTCAAACAGTACAATGATACTTATGGTCATCTGGAAGGAGACCAGGTCTTGATTAAACTGGGTGAGGTGATTCGAGAGTGTCTGCGGAAGAGTGATACGGCATACCGGTACGGGGGCGATGAGTTTATGGTTATTTTACCCGAGACCAGAGGGAGTGAGGCCAGGAAAGTCGCTGAAAGGATCAGGACGCGTTTTCCGGCTGTATACTCATATCGCACGAGCGGACGTATTGATGCCACTGTGAGTGTTGGGGTTGCTGAATATCACCCGGGTGAGGATTTATCAGAGTTCATAAAAAGAGCTGATCAGGCCATGTATGAGGCAAAAAGGCAGGGGGGCAATCAGAGCCTTCTTGCTGAGGAATGATTCTATCTGCCGGCGATTTCGACTATGGTGACACCCATATTTTCCTGATGAAGGCCTCCTGGCAGGGTTGCCTGGACCAGAGGGTGCTGCTTCAGGAATGGTATGAGAGCTTTGAATTAATCCCACACACCTCTGATTTTAGGATTTGGGCTAAGTTTTTGCGAAAGATGTTGGTTTAGATTTTATGGTTTATGTTGAAATCGATCAAAATATCAAGAAGGAGGC
>QMMN01000008.1 GCA_003647275.1 Deltaproteobacteria bacterium | reverse complement strand
GTTGAGGAATTGTGTTGTTATTAAATCTGTGTGCGCTGAAAGCGCCTCCTTAACTTTAGGCATTTTAGGCACCTTAGTTCACTTTAGGCACTCTTGGCTTGGTCACTGTGGCCCCCTTCGAGGGGGCTGAGCCAAGGCCGGGTCCTCTGGGCCCGGATCTTTACTTTAAAGTAAATTGAAGCTCCCTGCAGCCTGCTGCAGGGAATGCGGCTTCCCCCGTGAAATGCAGCGCATATTTCACCAGGGCTCGCTGTGCATTTTCACCAACGAATAACGCGTGCTGAAGGAGGAGACAGATGAATCCGAAATCCTTAGAAACCTTGCTGGCTGAATTGGGAGGTTCGGTGACCGTCACAGGTGATGGGAAAGTGTCAGTTCCGGATGAAAAAAAGCTGCGCGGTGCAGCCATAGACACCATGGCCAAGAAAGCGGTGTTCGGGGACTCCGGGCAGAAGGCTGCTGCGCGATGGCTCCTGTGGGAGGTGGGGCAGGTATTGGGAGTTTATCCGGCATCCATTCATGAACTCTATACGGCCCGCGGACGGGGAGAAGTGCCGGTGAATTTTACGGTGCCTGCCATCAATCTGCGCGCCATGGCCTATGATAGTGCCCGGGCTGTGTTTAGGGCGGCCCTTCCCCGCAGAGTGGGAGCCCTGATTTTTGAAATTGCTCGTTCTGAGATCAGCTATACAGACCAGCGACCTGCTGAATACTTTAGCGTGGTCATGGCAGCAGCCATCAAGGAGGGCTATCGAGGGCCCCTCTTTGTCCAGGGGGACCACTTTCAGGTAAATGCCAAGAAGTTTAAGACCGCCCCAGAGGCTGAGGTTCAGGCCGTGTCTGACCTGGCAGATGAGGCGATCAGGGCCGGTTTTTACAATATTGACATTGATACTTCCACCCTGGTGGATCTCAGTCAGCCCACAGTAGACGAGCAGCAGCGAAACAACTATGAGGTGTGCGCCAACCTGACAGCCTTCATTCGAGAGCGGGAGCCTGAGGGGATTACCATCTCTGTTGGTGGGGAGATCGGCGAGATTGGCGAAAAGAACAGTGATGAAACCGAATTGCGCGCCTACATGGATGGATACTATCGGAGCCTGCCCAAAGGCATGATCGGGCTTTCTAAAATCAGCATCCAGACCGGCACGACCCATGGGGGAGTCCCTCTTCCGGACGGCACCCTTGCCCAGGTCAAGATCGATTTCAATGTCATCAAGGAATTGTCAAGGGTGGCCCGGAAGGTTTATGGTATGGCCGGTGCGGTCCAGCATGGTGCATCCACGCTTCCGGATGAGGCATTCAACCAATTTGTTCAAAACGAGGCCGCAGAGGTTCACCTGGCCACTGGTTTCCAGAATATCGTATATGATCATGAGGCCATGCCAAAGGAACTTCGCGAGCGCATTTACGAATACATTAAGACGGCTCACGCCAATGAGAAAAAAGAGGGGCAAACAGAGGAACAATTCATCTATAAGATGCGAAAGAAGGGGCTTGGCCCCTTTAAAGCAGATCTCTGGGGGCTGGCAGAAGATGTGCGAGGTGCCATTCGCACAAGCCTGGAAGAAAAATTTGGTTTCCTGTTTGACCAGCTCAATGTGGGAAATACGATAGAGTTAGCGATTCGCTATGCGCCCCACATAAAAATTCACAAGAGCCTGGCCGATTATACAGGGAAGGATGCTGTAGAGGAAGACACCTCAGAACTGGCGGACTGAGCTTGTTTTCTTTTCTGTAATAGTTCAGCTATCAGCGGTAGGCTTGTCAGTTGTGACTCCCTATGAGGCGAAGGCGGATTGCGGAATGCAGGTCACCAATGACTAGAAGCGGTTTCAAAACCAGTTGTAAAAGACCGCAGAGGATCCTTTTATAATGCTCGCTGCAAGTGCCTGTCTTCTTGGGTATTGCTGCCGCTATGATGGCAGAACAAGCCCCAGTGAAACCTTGGTAAATCGGGCTGCCACAGAAGCCATCCTCCCCATATGCCCGGAGGAACTCGGAGGGCTTCCAACCCCGAGAATACCTTGCGATCTCCATGGTGGTAACGGCTTTGATGTGCTGGAGGGCCGTGCCAGGGTCCTGGACCGTGAGGGCAACGATGTGACCCAGGCCTTCATGAGGGGCGCTTTTGCGGCCCTGGAACGGATTAAGGAAAACAACATTCAATTTTGCTTTCTAAAGGACAAGAGCCCTTCGTGAGGTGTCGGAGGGCGATCAGGGGATCGACATGTTGGCGTGACAGCAGCGCTCCTTATCCGGCAAGGGATCGAAGTAGAAGAGGTGACAGCCCCAGCAATAGATACGATTGAAGGTGATAGAAAGATTCTCGCCTGAAGCATGAATCAGGACAACAACCTCTCTGACTCCGGCATCCTTCACAAGGCCTTGCACAACCGCATAACCCCAAACCGCCATATATTGTGATCTCTCTCTTTTTCCTTGCCAATTTCCCTATACTCACTCCACCGAAAAGCGAGTTCTTGCTATCATAGACCTTCACCCTATCCATATATCATAGACTCGGACGTCTCCCTATGCCAATACTAACCAAGGATGGGGATGAGAGTTGAGTCATTGGAGAAAGGTAGAAAAGGACTATAGTTCATGGCATTCTAAACAGCCCGTGCAGGATTTTCCATAATCCCAGAGCCAGGCATTAGTGTGAGGACCTGCATGGGCATAATGACAGGATAAACAAAAGACTCTCTTCTTGCCTGAGGCCTCTTCAGTCTCTGCTATCCTGGTAATTGGATTCTTAACTTGGCTCCAATGACTGAGATCTGGCCCTCGACCATGCATACATAGGGAAAATTCTAAAAGCCTTGTATGGCAGGAGACACAGAAATTGCTCATCCCTGAAATGTATCTGTTTTTGATATAGTTCTTATCTACTTTAGCTTTAACTAGGGTTGATTTTCCATTGATCTCCAATCTGAGGTTTCTATAATTGCCGTTATTGTGAGGAGAATGGCAGCTTAGACAGGTAAATTTATCTAAAATTCTTTTTCCTCCAGGTGGTTTGAGAGTATTAATAGGGTCATTCTCTTCAACACTATGACCATTACCCGGTGATTTCACTACAAAGACAAAATCCCCTCCTGCTAAGATAATCGGGCTATTCTTAACATAAGGGGGATTGGTATCTGATGTATCTTGCTCCTTATCATGGCAGGAAAGGCAAAATTTGGTGGCATCGGCTGCGATGCCTGGATTGAGATCCATAGCGCTTGGCTCATTACTTATATGGCACCGGGCACAGGAGTCTCCTCTGGTAGGATATTCATGCAAGGTAGAAATACCACTTACACATCCCCATAAAGCGATAAGGCATAAAATTAGAATCAAAGGAAATTTTGACTGCATATCTTTAAATATCAATATAAAAAGTCTGACCTTTTTCTCCCCCTTTGGTAAATCAAAAGTAGGGCGTGTTGTGACCATGGCAGCCACTACAATCAACATAAGTTTCATGGTTACTACCAAAGTCCTTCACATAATGGCAGGCTGTACAAAACTCATACCAGCGACCATCTTCTGTTATGCTAATATTATCTTTTCCATTCACACAGGTCCTCAACAGCCATTCATTTGTGGAGCCATGTGGTTCATGGCAGTCGGTGCAGGAAAGGACATAGTTTCTGGTATCATCATCCGTATAAGGGGCTATGGTCCAGCCCCCGGTCTTACTGAGACCGTTGGCAAATTTTCCATGTGCACTCCGGGTTCCGGGCTCACTTGTAAGATTAGTCCAGTTAATGGGCTCGAGGTTAGCGCCGCGTTCGGTACTATAAACAGTAGTCCTATGGCACCATGGTCTACATGTTTGTACAAAACATGGTAGATTGGAGCCATTGGTAGTTTGGTCACCAGCCGGCTCATAGGTGGTCTTGCCCACACGGTAAGGTGCCTGATAATTTGCCGTCCAATCGCTCATCATTTCGTTCCAGCCGGAGGTGGCCTTAGGCTCATCACCCCACAGGTTATAGTCAGCGTCATCATGTTGACCGGGCTTTCTCACTGCGGTATTAACCCCTCCCATGGCATTGACCGTAACTGGGTAATTCCTCTGTGCAGTATGGGGATTGTGGCACACGATACAGGCATTGTCATTGGCAGTATAAAGCCAGGCAGCTTTGGAGACGGCACGATTTAGGACATCAGCGAGGTTATGGGATGAGGCGGGGGGCTCTATGCCTGGATTAAAGGCATCATAGATCGTGGTAAAGGTAGCCGTCCCACCGCCGAAGTTCTTGCTGAAGGTATAGTTCGTGATACCACCGACCTGAACAGAACCGGCGCCTTTATGGCACTGAAAGCAAAAGTTGGCGGTCTGGCTGTCTGGATTATTTGGGGCAAAGAGTGAAAAGTCATAAGGGGTATGGGAACTCCCCTCGATACTGGCATGCTGCTCATGGCAGTGAACACAATTACCTACCGCATAGCCAAGAGAAGAAATGGTTGAGCGATTGACCCCCACATGTGCCGATTCGGTATATTTGGCCGGGTACCACCCAAATGCAAGCTTATAGAAGAAAACTGATACAACCAACAAAGTGGTTAGCAGTATTATGACAGGGAATAAACTTATCTTTTTTCCTTCCATAGTTTAGCCACCTTCCCAAGTTTGCTTATCTACTATCCCTGTAATCTTATCGATAATAAGAATTTGCTTTTGGACCTTATGAAGGTAGGTACCAAGCCCATAATGGCCCTTGTTGTCTCCATTCCTACATCCCTAATTCTACATAACCCGATGTTTGAGGCGTGATCCCCTCCGACATACGTTAATCAGAAATTGTAAGTTTATATTCAGTCCAATAGTATTAATTATTAGAAAAATATCCACCTGATAAATGTAATACTACATCTATTACACAGAATTTGTCAATAATTTTCTTGGCGTCAGACTGTCTAAAACTCCCCACAACCTTGGTAATATTCAATAGGACAAAAGGGGGAAAGAATAGATGACTAAAAAGGAATTAATAGGGGCTCGAATTAAGAGCCTTAGAAATAGTAAGAATATTACACAGGAACAACTATCAGAAAGGACAGGGATAAATCCTAAATATCTGAGCAGCATTGAGCGGGGCAAGGAAAATCCTACCCTTAATACCTTGATCAGGCTATCAGAGACATTAGATGTAGATTTGTGGGAGGTATTCGAGTTTGTCCAAGAAGAAAGCCCTGTCATGAGAAAGAACTTGTTAATCTCTCTTATAAACGAGGCTAATGATGAACAATTAAAATTGGCCGTGAAGATATTCAGGGCAATAATGCATTAACCGGATTAAGCGTAAATTAGGCGGGTTGTGGATGTTTTTCAGTGGGAAAAAGGGGACGGCGTCCCCTTTTTCTACTTTTTCATTAAAGCGGACCGGTTTGTTCGAATTCATCCAAAATAGACTCACCTCCCCCACAACTTGAAGCTTCTCCCGCCCTGAAGGGCGGCGGTTCGCTTCGCGGGCTTACGCGCCCGGTAAGGAAGAGGGACATTTTTGTATAGCTCCCCTTCACCCCGCTCACAGGAACTGGGCTTACGGGGAGCGGGCCGGTCAATCGTTGAAGAGTTCCGGCTGACCGGCCCCGGCATCTTCATAAGCCGACGATCGATACAATAAACCCGAACCACCCTGTCTGCGTGCGGGCACGCACAGGCAGGCATATGCTCGGCTCCTTTTGCCTTGACACACAAGGCCAAATTTCCTATCCTCGCCCTACCAAAAAGCAAGTTCTTATCAAAATCAAACAAACAAATTCAAAACCTTCCTCTCGCTTGTTTGTCCATTTTGAGAAGTTCTAAGTTCGCTTTGCTAAAATTGTATCACGGGGTGCCTCTGTGCAAGGCGTCAGCCGCAACCCCTGCGCTACTCGGGCTAACGTCCTCAAACAGTTACAATTTTTTACGCTCCACTTCGCTAAGAACTTCTTACAAAGTGGTCAAAATTGGCTCAAAAAGAGGTTTTAAAAGGTCTCTGTTTGCATCCTGCGATTTTATGTGCTAAAGGCACATGGCTGTTGTGCCTTATGTGGCGACTTTCAAATATTTGATATAAAGGAGTGCACAAGAAAATGGCAAAAGTATGTGAAATATGCGGGAAGAAACCTATGTCCGGCAGTCATGTGAGCCATGCTCACAATGTGACGAAACGACGCTTTTATCCGAATTTACAACAGGTTCGTGCTGTCCAGAATGGGCGTGTCAAGCGAATCAGGGTGTGCACGCGGTGCCTGCGCTCGGGCTTAGTGGAAAAACCGGCCTGAATCGTTATTCGTTATCCGAAAATCGCTATTCGTTTCCTCTCCGGGCCGAAGACCGATTCAGGTTTTGAAGGACTTCCGGGCAAAGGTATTGGGTGTCTAAGAAAGGCAAATTTAGATCCAGCCTCATATTCGTTATCGACAAATCCAAAATCTGCAATCCTGTTAGGCGACAAGGCGACTCACTTTTATGACGTGCTTGATCTTTTCGACCGATTTGATCACGTTTTCCAGGTGGTCGGCACCTGATACAGAGATCGTAAAATAACAATCCGCCCGCTTGTCTGCCCGGGTGTTGACCTTGGCATCCAGGATATTGGCCTCACCTTGGCTTATGGCCGCAGTAATATTGGCCAAAAGGCCCATCCTGTCGTGACAC
Organism: Deltaproteobacteria bacterium; assembly: GCA_003647275.1. GTDB lineage: Bacteria > Desulfobacterota > Desulfobacteria > Desulfobacterales. The sequence goes on along the minus strand of QMMN01000008.1, from coordinate 62,035 downwards.
AGCACATGAATCCTCACGGGATAGAGCTCTTTAGTGTCCGGCGCCCACTCCAATTCGATCCGCCGCTCTGGATCCATATTTAGTGCATGGGGGCAACTGGTACGGTGAACCGTAACGCCTTGACCTCGGGTGATATATCCAATCACAGGATCACCAGGCAGGGGATTGCAGCACTTGGCAAAACGAACCAGGATGTCATCCAGACCTTTTACCAGGATGCCTGACGTTGATTTTCTTTTGCGAATCCGCTGCGTTAGCCTTTTTACAACAGTCTCTTTTTCATCTTTTAGCTCAGATCGCGGGAGTAAATACCGGACCACCTGCAAAGGCGTTACTTTACCATATCCCACGCCTACGATCAGGTCATCAGCGGTTTTATAGCCAAGCTCGTGGACAGCCTTTTCGATCTCTCCTGATTTCATATACTTATTCAAACTCACATTGTACTTTCGAAAGACCTTGTCGCACATCTCACGCCCCAGTGATAGGCTCCGTTTCCGCTCCTCCGCCTTGATGTGCTGGCGTACCCGAGACCGGGCCTTGGCCGTTTTGACAAAATTCAGCCAGTCTTTGCTGGGATGATGATTGGGTGATGTGATAATTTCGACCCTTTGGCCAGTCTTAAGCTCATATTTTAAAGGCACCATTCGGCCGTCCACCTTGGCGCCAGTACACTGGTTCCCCACCTCTGTATGGACGGCATAGGCAAAATCCACAGGCGTGGCTCCCTTTGGGAGGGCCAACACGTCGCCCTGTGGTGTGAATACATACACCTCATCAGGGAAAAGCTCGATCCGCACGGTTTCCATGAATTCGTCAGGGTCCTTGAGGCTTTTCTGTTCCTCTACCAGCTTCCTAAGCCAGGCAAAGACGGCCCCTGTTTCTTGATCAAAGACGCTTTTCTCCTTATACTGCCAGTGGGCAGCAATGCCGTCTTTGGCCACACGATCCATCCCCTTGGTCCGGATCTGAATCTCCACCCGCTCCCCAAAAGGTCCGATCACCGTCGTGTGGAGGGACCGGTACATATTGGGCTTGGGAATTCCGATGTAGTCCTTGAAACGGTGTGGTATAGGCTTCCAGATGGAATGGATGATCCCAAGAGCTTGGTAGCACTGCGGTACCGTATCGAGGATGATACGAAAGGCAAGGATGTCGTACACCTCATTAAAATCCACGTTTTGGTCCATCATCTTCTGATAGATGCCATAGAAATGTTTGTGGCGGCCTTGGACCTCACAAGGAATATGGGCTTCCGCCATCTTGGCCTGGATAATTTTTCTTATGGTATTGATATACTCTTGTTGCTCTTCCCTTTTTTTTGCCACATGGCTGGCGATCTCACGATACTGGTGCGGAAAAAGATACATGAATGCGATATCTTCGAGTTCTGTTTTAATCCAATATATACCCAGGCGATTGGCAATGGGGGCATAAATGTCAAGGGTTTCTTGCGCTATCTTGGTTTGCTTCTTTTCTTTTTGAAACTGAAGGGTACGCATGTTGTGGAGCCGATCGCACAGCTTGATCAGGATAACGCGGATATCATCGGCCATGGCCAGAATCATCTTTCGAATGCTTTCGGCCTGACGGGCCTCAGAGCTCCTAAATTCCAGGCTACTCAGCTTGGTCACGCCCTCCACAATGCGAGCAACCGGTGTACCAAACAACTGGGTTAGATCTTCAATGGTCGCTCTGGTATCCTCCAGGGCATCGTGCAGAAGGCCTGCGGCTACACTGACTGGGCCCAATTTCAACTCGGTCAATAGCCCGGCGACCTCCAGCGGGTGAGAAAGATAAGGCTCTCCGGAAAGACGCACCTGGCCTTCATGAATTCGAGCCGAATAGATATAGGCACGTTCGACAAGGTCTAAGTCCGCCTGCGGATGGTAAGTGCTGATGCGGTCTATGATATCAGTGATTCGGATCATATGCAGGATTCGTTAGGAAGTGGCGTGGGTTAGTACGCCTTGGCAAAGATCACGCGCTGCGTGCTCTTATCCCCACAAGCAATACAACTTCCTGTCTCCTGTTCAGCATCCTGAGGGATACAGCGAATCGTCACACTCAAGTCCGCCTTGATTTTTTCTTCGCACCTTTGGCTGCCACACCAGTGGGCAAGGGCAAACCCCCCGTGGATCTCGGGTTTTTCCGGATTCTTGGGTGTAAAAAAGGTATAAAAATCCTCTTTGGAATCAATGTGGCGGGTGTTTTCTTGTCTAAGTCGCAATGCCCGATCAAACAGGTTATCTTGAATCTCATCCAACATCAGAACGATCGTTTTGATAAACTGATCCCGCGGGATCGATTCCTTTTCTCTGGGTCCCTTATCTCTTCGGCCTACAAAGACCGAATTCTGGGCAATATCTCTTGGGCCTATCTCCACGCGGACCGGTATGCCTTTCTTGATCCAGTCCCATCCTTTCCCACCACCAATCTCCCGATCATCAATTTCAACTTCGATCTTACGACCATGGTAATGTTGCTCCCTTAATGCCTTGGCCAGGGCATGGGTAAACTCCATGACCGGGCTTCTGTCCTCGGGTTTCTTAATGATAGGCATCAAAACCACGTGAGATGATGCAATCATGGGTGGAAGCACCAGCCCGTTGTCATCGCCGTGCGTCATAATAATCGCACCAATGAGACGGGTGGAAACCCCCCAGGATGTGGTCCAGGCATATTCTTCTTTTTCCTGCGCAGACTGGTATTTGATCTCAGAGGCCCTTGCAAAATTTTGTCCTAGGAAATGAGATGTTCCAGTCTGCAGAGCCTTTCGATCCTGCATCATCGCTTCAAGCGTGAATGTATTGACGGCACCGGGAAATCGCTCAGAATCCGTCTTTTCCCCTCTAATGACAGGGATGGCAAGATAGCTTTCTGCGAGCTTCGCATAACTATCGAGCATCTGAAGGGTTCTCTCCATAGCCTCTTCCCGTGTGGCATGGGCAGTGTGGCCTTCTTGCCACAGAAATTCACTGGTCCTTAAGAAGATGCGTGTCCTCATTTCCCACCTGACCACGTTACACCACTGGTTGATGAGCAGGGGGAGATCCCGGTAGCTGCTGACCCACTTTGAGAAAGACTCTCCGATAATGGTTTCAGATGTGGGCCTTACCACCAAGGGCTCCTCGAGCTGTCCGGCCGGTATCAGGCGCCCATCCTGTCCTTCTTGCAAACGATGATGGGTTACAACAGCACATTCTTTGGCAAAGCCCTCCACATGTTCTGCTTCTTTTTCAAGAAACCGTTTCGGAATGAACAAGGGGAAATAGGCATTCTTCACCCCTGTCTGCTTAAACATGTTGTCCAATACGCACCTTATGTTTTCCCAGAGGGCATAGCCCCAAGGCTTAATCACCATGCATCCCCGTACGGATGAGTTTTCAGCCAGCTCTGATGCCTTCACCACTTGCTGATACCATTCCGGGTAGTCCTGGCTCCGTGTTGGTGTGATTGCTGTTTGTACTTTATTTTCTTTTCCCATCTGAATGCCTCGCTTCATAAGCTTCCACTTCCTTAAGAAGAACCTCAACCAGACTTTGCTCTTTCACTTTCCGCACGACCTTCCCCTTTTTGAAAAGGACCCCATGACCTTTGCCGCCGGCGATCCCGATGTCAGCCTCCCGTGCCTCCCCTGGTCCGTTCACCACGCATCCCATGATGGCAAGCTGTACAGGGATGGTACTGGTGAGCAGGGCCAACTCCACGCGCTCAACAATCTCAACCAAGTCAATCTCACACCGGCCGCACGTAGGGCATGAAACGATTTCCGGGCCATGTTGCCGGATCTTCAAGGCCTTTAATATCTCAAATCCGACGCGGACCTCATCCACCGGATCCCGGGTAAGGGAGACCCGGATGGTGTCACCGATCCCCTCGGCAAGGAGGATACCAATACCCAGGGCGGACTTAACCGTGCCTGAAAACAGGCTTCCCGCTTCAGTCACGCCCACATGGAGAGGAAGGTCGATCTGAGAAGAAAGTAACCGGTAAGCCTCTACGGTTCTCAGCACATCCGATGCCTTGATGGAAACCTTGATGTCATGAAAATCAAATGATCTGAGCAACGCGACGTGCCGCAGCGCGCTCTCCACCATGGCCTGAGGGGTGCAGCCGCCGTATTTCTTGAGAAGGTCTTTTTCAAGTGAACCGGCGTTCACCCCCACACGAATAGGAATGCCTCGCTCCTTAGCCTGCTTGGCCACGGCCTTCAGGTTCCTGGCCCCCCCAATATTGCCCGGATTAATCCGCAAGGCATCTGCGCCTGCCCTGACCGCAGCCAAGGCCAACCGATAATCAAAATGAATATCAGCAATCAGGGGGATGGAGATCTGGTGTTTGATGGAGGCGATGGCCTCTGCGGCTGCCTGATCCGGCACTGCCACACGGACAAGCTCACATCCCACAGCTTCCAGGCGGTGAATCTGTGCCACCGTGGCAGCCACATCGTGGGTGAAGGTATTGGTCATCGATTGGACGGTAATCGGAGCGTTCCCCCCAACCTTCACTCCGCCAATGGATATCTGCCGGGTTTGTTTGCGCCTTGCAATGAACGACATGTGTTTTATAATAGAAAAAACTCAAAAGGTTAAAAATGTTTTTAGAGATTAAGTAAATTATCAAACTCGCGATGGTTGTTCAAGAAAAATCAAGGCTTGTCTATGCGTTACGAAGGGCCTATATATCGCCCGCCCAGTGAGGCAAATTCCTTGCTGATCCAGGCCACGATCGGGTGCCCTCACAACCGGTGCACTTTCTGCATGGTGTACAAGAACGGTCCCAGGTACCGCGTCAGGCCGGTTAAGGATGTTAAGGAAGATATGCTTGAAGCCAGAGAGATCTGCGGCCCGCATGTGCACACCCTGTTTTTTCCAGCGGGGAACACCATCGCTATGAAGACAAAAGATTTGGCTGAAATATGCTGTTTTGCCAGGGCCACCTTTCCATCCCTTGAGCGGATCACGGTTTACGGGTCCTCGCAGTTTATTCATATGAAAGGGCCAAAGCAGCTTGAACAATTGGCCCGGGCTGGACTTGGGCGGATTCATGTGGGGCTCGAATCAGGGGATGACGTCATACTGAAACGGATCAAAAAGGGAACGCATGCACAGCAGCAGATAGAGGCAGGCAGGTGGGCCATGGCCGCAGGTATCGAACTCAGCCTTTATGTGATTTTGGGAATCGGAGGCCGGGAAAGGACCCGTGAGCATGCAAAGGAAACAGCCCGCGTGATCAATGAAATCGCACCCGATTTTCTGCGGCTGCGCACCTTTGTGCCCAAGATCAACACCCCGCTTTTGGAAGAGGTCATGGAGGGGCGATTTAAAATGCTCACCCCTCACGGGGTATTAAAGGAAACAGCATCCCTCCTTGAGCGTCTCACGATCGCCACGACACTAACCAGTGATCACTACACAAACTACATCAACCTGTGCGGCCGCCTCCCTCATGACAAGCCAAGGCTCATGGAAGAAATAAGCCGTGCCCTTGAAAGGGATGAGTCTGAGTTTCGACCGTTCTTTGTAGGTACCGAGTAACAGGAATAATCTGACTGGCGGAATTCCCAGTATTCAGCCCCGCCGCTTCAAAGATCATAGACTGCAAATTACGAGGATACAAACACCCCGCGCATACGTATATTTTTGCCTGTGGATTCACCATCCGAAACATGGTGATGCAACGAGTATAAAATTGTCACTTCATGAGTATATCGTAGGCTTTCTGAATGGCCACAAACTTTTTGTGGGCAAGCTCTTGAAATTCCTTGCCCAGGTGCTGAACCTTATCGGGATGATATTGGGCGGCAAGCCTCTTATAGGCGGCCTTGATCTCTTGCTGAGAGGCATCTCGCTGAATAGAGAGTATCTCGTACGGGTCTTCTTCGGGGGTCTCCTCTCCGCCGGACGCCCCCTGCTCTTTTCTTGCATATGCCGAGGAGGTGCTGCGCGCCTGATAGGCCCTTTTCTGTCTGGATACCCACCACAGGACAAAACCAAGCAGTGCAAGGTCATCCAGCCACCCGGGACCCAGGATAAAATCCGGTACCACATCATAAGGATTGATAAAATATACCAAGGCGATGAGCCAGGGTAGATACTTCTTGATCATTGTCAGCAGACCTTATAAAAAAAACAGTAATAGAACTTGAAAAACCGCAAAGAATGGTTAATAATTTTACTATGCGGGTGTTTGTTTCGATACTTTAGGCCAAAAGTCGTTCATCCATGACAAGGGGGTCTGAATGCCATTGTATGAATTTCGGTGTGCCAAATGTGGTCACGAATTTGAGCAAATTGTCTTTTCAAGCGACAAGAGGCCAATGGCGTGTCCCAAATGCGGGGCCCCAAAGCCAGAGCGTCTTCTGTCAATCTTTTCTTCGAGCACTAGCGCTACTAGGCCCGGGACCTCTGTGTCATCTTCATGCGTCACATCTTCCAGGGGCTTCTCTTGAGCCTGAACAATCTCAGCCGTTGGCTGAAGGGAAATAAAATGTCCACAATATGGATTATACTGGCCGTTTTCCTTGTCTGGTTCTTGCTTCAGGTTTATGTCCTGCCAAAGCTCGGGATTTCCACTTGACTGAGAAGTGCCTGCCAGGTTGGCAAGCATATACAAGACGTTGAAAAAAAGGAAGCGCCTCAAGGCCAACAAAGGTAATCTGCTCTCACCAGATGTAATCCTTGGCAATCTCACGTTTGTCTTTGCCTGCCAGTACATGTAGGGTGCGGATCTGTTTTAACTTGATGGGAGAAAGTTGGCCGATCGGGATGTAGACCAGGCGTTTGCCCCATCGACCTGCCACCTGCTTGATAAAGGACCTCGGTGGCGCCTTAGCAACATAGACAACGTGCTTTTCCAGGCTGTATTCCAGCCCAGCCAAAAGGAGCCGCTCTGCCTTGGTCTGGGCCCAGTCATACTCTGGATCTCCCCAAACATCAGCAAGTCGAAGAGGCGGATAGGTCATCAAAAAGCCTCCGTAGGTGCACCGGGAGATCCCGGGTCCCACAATGTGATCCGCAGGGTCCGTCGCATAAAAGGCCATGTCCGATTCCTGGTCATGTTCCCCAAGCCATGTCATCAGGTAGGGGTACCTGTCCTCGTTTTTGTCCTCGTCAAAGATAACGACCACTGATCCAACGCCCCCCTTTATGCGCTTGAACTCCCGCACATAGATACGCCCCTCGTGGATGTGCCTTACTGTCTCCCGCATATCAATCCCATCCAAAATCGTGGTTTCAAAAGGCACTGAGACCGCATCATCGGCCGACAGGACATGGGCCCCCTTGCTTTTGAGAAAATGGCTATAGTCTTCAATGATAATGTCCTCGGGCGGGTATGAGCAAATGTGGGGATCGGCAAAACCCTCGAGCCATTCTCCGGGTCTGCGCTCCTTCATTCGGCGCTTTTTGGGGATATAGACTGGCTGGCGTTTGATCCTTGGAAGCCTCCTACGGATATGAATCTTTCGAGTCCCCAGCCACAGCATCTCCCCACTGATGCGGATGGTGGCAATGTTAGCCTGGGGCTTTTGCCAAGGATAAAAGGACCCCAAGCGCCAGAACGCATAGCAAAAGTTGTCGTCCACGCATCCTCGGGCTGTAATCAGAAGTTGATAAAAATCAGGTAGGAGCCGGTTCTCCAGGAAGGCGTAATTTCTTGAAAAACGGAAAAAGGCCCGCTTCTGCCAGGGGTAGACTTCCTCCCCCGTATCCTGGCGATAATGCCGGGCTGCCTGCTCAAAGAGACGGTAGCTGATCAGCTGACGGTCCACTGGACCCGGCTTGATGTGGTGCACGGTCCAGCGTATTGAGGCATCCAAGGCCTCCTCTTCAGAACATGTATCCTTGCCGCCACTCATCAAGGTGAGGACACCCATCTTCTTGCGAACCGTAAATTTAGAAAGTTCAGGTTTGGGTGGAAGTCCACCCCTTCGGTATTCATATACGGCAGCCAAAAAAGGGTGTTCGGTCATGACTTCAGGGAGATCTTCCGGGTGCAGATGAAAGAGGCTAACCCCGCTTCGTTTTATCCTTTCAAGGGGCTCGGCCTGCGGGCGAAAAAATGCTGCCTTGACGCCTTCAAGATGGGCGAGCCCACAGACAAAGAGGATCTTGTTATATTTGGCCGCAAGCTTCTGGAGGCGGTAGGCCATACCAGCCTCGCGCCTTATATCTGCCGGGCCTTTCTTAAGCATGGGAAGGACCTCCTTTGAATAGATGTCAAAGTAGGCCTTAATCCCCAAACGGTAGGCGGCATAGGTGTCTGGGACATAATCGCGATAGGAATGATATTCATCAAGATCCAGATCCACAAAATGGACAGGCACATCAGCCTCCAGGCCGGATCGGATCGCTTCTACGACAGGGTCCGTGGGTTCGATCGGAAGGTAGATGGTCTCTGCCCTGTTATTCTGATAGAGCACGACCGAAATCTCGGGAAGTCGCTGTACACCTTTTTGGACCACATCCTGAAGTGAGTGAGGAAGTTCCACGGCCACAGCGTCCGGCCTGAGATGTTGGAACAGGTGCCGGACCGCATCAGCAAATTCTAAGCTGAAATGGACGATTGGGACCGGATGGACGGGGCCAAAAGGTTGTAGATGGTCACTGCTCATCTTTATACTTCATACTGCAGACCCTCGTCGCCGAGCACGGTCAGGATGGCGCGGTGGATGGCTTCTGTTTTCGTCATTCGCGTGCCATGCATCATCTTCAGGGCGTACCTGGCCATGTTGATCCCGTCCCGGACGGAATAGACCTCATCGGCCATGTGGGCTCGCTGGAGAAAATCGACCATGTAGTTTAGAATGTCCTCGTCGGCAAAGGGGAGATTCTCTTTCAGGATCAACAATTCGTCTTCCCGATCTGGGAAATCGATAAAGATTTGAGGCTGAAGTCTGGAATGGATATATTCGGGGATTTCATAAGTAGAAGCATCTTCATTAATCGTGACGACAAACCTGAAGTTGGAATCAGCCGGTATGGTCAAGCCAGTAATGATAGACTCCACATACCGACGATCATCTAAGAGTGGTGCCAGAGAGGCCCAGGATCTCTCGCTCATCCGGTTCCCTTCGTCCAGGATGCACACCCCGCCCCGTATCATGGCTGTGACAAGGGAGCTTGCAGCGTATTTGACCTGGCCGTCAGCCCCCATCACGGGCGTGATGATCAAATCCTCGGGACGCGTGTCCATGGTGGCCTGAAACAGGTAGACTTCTTTGTTCAGTTGTTTGGCGGCCGCATATCCCAGGGTCGTCTTTCCCACGCCGGGCTTTCCGATCAGCCGGGGATTGAAAGGAACATCCTTTTCGTCAATAACCATCCATGCCGCCAGCACCTGCTTGATCAATTCTTTTTGCCCCACCCATTTCAGCGGCAGCTCAGCGGGCTGGGCCAGCATGATTTCTGTTGAACCAATGGTCATCGTTTCACAAGTCTGGGATTTCATTGTGATCGCCTCTCATCTTAGGAACGCATATAATATATGATTTTATAACTGCAATAAGGTAAACCACCATCGGCCTATTGTCAATGACTCCCGCTTGAGCCGTCACATAGCCGCATAAGAGTGACGCTAAGCCACCTTGCCAGGAATAGACTCATTCTTCAGCCCAGGCTTGGAACCCAGAAGTCAACACCAGGACAACAGCAACGCCAGTCACCATCACGACCGTTCCTCCCATAAAAGCCAGTCCCAGTTGAAAGGCATCCATCATAATCCCTGCCAGAATGGGGCCTGTAAGCATGCCGAGGCTGTGCCCCATGGTCAAAAGCGCCATGACAGAGCCCATGGAATCGGTCCGGCGCCCTATGATGACCGTCATGGCCATCACAGCCGGTACGGCAATGCCTCCGCCTACCCCAAACAGGATATTGCCCACAAAGAGCCCCCAAAATCCTTGCACATGAACAAAGGAAAAAACAGCCCCTGCCGATACCAGACCCCCTATTGCGATAAGGGCTCTCTTGTTGAACCGATCTGCCAACACGCCCATCGGGGTCTGCAACAGACCGCTTGTGAGTACCCCCAACATGACCAAGACCCCGATGGCAGAACTTGATAGTTTGAACCGCGCATGGGCAAACAAGGGCAAAAAGGCCCATACAATCCCTATGCAGGCAGTGTAGGCCAGGCGAAACATGAAAAGGGCACCGATGTATTTGTTCCTGATGAGGATTCTGTAGCGAAGTGGCGGTTTGGCCAGCGTATGAAGCTTTTCTTGTCCCCTCGGCGGGAGAAAGATAAGGCAGAGCAGAAAGCCAACCAAAGAGACCAGTCCCATGCTTAAAAAAGAGGACTGGATGCCAAAGGTGTCCTTGACCATACCACCCACAAGCGGTCCGATACTCAGACCCCCATAAAGGGAAACATTGAACAGACCCATCACAAAACCCTCTTTGTGCTTGGGTGTGATCTCCCCGACATAGGCCTGGGCCACCGGCAGGATCATGGCCGAGGCAATCCCCTGAAAAAAACGAATTGCAATAAAGAAATTCACATCTTTTGACAACACATACGCGATGGAAACCAAGAAATAGGCCAGAAGCCCGGCTGTAATAAAAGGCTTTCTCCCCTTGAGGTCTGACAGGTGGCCAAAGTAAGGGAGGAAGGCCGTTCTGGAGAGAGAAAAGGCGCCAAAGATAAAGCCAATATAGAGTCCTGTCGCACCCAGTTCATAGGCATATACAGGCAGCAACGGAACGACCAGGCCCACCCCAAGCGTGACAGAAAAAACAGCCAGAAACAGGGTGCTGAATACCTTTTTATTCATAATCTCTTTATTCATAACCTCTTAAATATTCATGGTATTGAAAGTAATGTTTTTGGGATGTATGTACCCGTGCCATATAAGACTTCCCAACGATCACCCCATTCATAGAAATGTGAAGCCTCCCCGTGCTTCCGCACGGGGGTTCTGCCTTACGGCAGTGCTTTGCGTCCGGGGAGCGAGCCGGTCAAATCAAATTTTGGCCCTGTAGAATAGAATACCTTTATTTCAAGTCTTAGAAACACTCATTTGCGCTTTAGGCTTTGATATTCTCAAGATAAACTGCTGCTTCAAAACCTTTTTCTTAAAATCTATAAGATGTTTGATCACAAAGCAATGGGTTTACTGATGAGTTACATAGGCCCAACAAGAAAGATGGGATAGCAATCGGATTTGCCTTGAGAATACCTGTTTTCATTTGATCCGGCTTTTGATAACAGGTCAATAACCACGCCTTAAAAGGGTAGCCTGATTATCACCCTAAAAGGGTCAGAAATTGGGGGCGGAAGGCGTTTTTGTCTCTCACAAAGCCCGCAGAGAGCCTCAAACGGCCATCCTGCCATTGCAGGGCATGTTCACTGACCCAAATGCTTATGTCGTTGATCAACGTTGGCAGGCCTCAGATGACAAATGTCACAGCAGTATCTGAGAGTTTTGTCTGATTTTTTCCTATCAAAAAATCAGACAAATTATTAGTTCCCTGCCCTGTGAAATGCGAGGCATATTTCACTGGGGTGAACTCAAGCAACCAAAGGGAGAGGAAAAGAGGACCAGTTCATTAGAAGCGGTTTCAAAACCCGTTGTAGACAGTTTGAGGAAACATGTTGACAACTCGTAAAAATCAATCTTGACTGGAAGTGGCTGTGAAGGCACCCTGTAAAGAGGCACATAAGGCGGCTGGCGGACGGCAAGAGCGGCTCCAACCCGGGCAGGTTTCCCCGCATCTCACTGTAACCCCACCCTGTCAGCCGGTACACGCAGGTCAAGACCATAGGGTCCTCCTTATTGACCCACAGGAGGCCTTTGGCGATGGCAGCCATCCGAGTACGCGTCTCTCCTTGCAGCTCCTGGATGAACTCCTCACCGGGCAACATGGCCCGCCCCCTGCTGTCATTGAAGGGTGGGTGCTGGATGCGGGTTGCGGCAGCGGTGTACTCGCCCTGGCCGCAGCATCCCTAGGGGGTTTCAAGGTCCTTGGTGTGGACCTTGACCGTCGAGCCATTGATGCCGCTCGAGGCAACCTCAGTCTTAACCCGAGGCCAGGCTCCAAGGTATTTTTGGCCCTGGGTGAGCTTTCGTGCGCCCGGGGGCCGTTCTGCCTGGTGCTGGCCAACCTGGTCCCCTCGGTCCATGTGCGGGAATACAAGACCTTGTGGCAGGTTGTTGCACCAGGGGGTTGGCTCATCTTATCGGGTTTTTGTCAGGCCCAAAAAGACCTGATCTTGCGCCCTTACCTCCAAAACGGGACCATGGAAAAGGCGTACTCTCTTGATCAGGGGTGGGCAGGGATCTTACTACACAAACCAGTGTGCCATGGCACAACTGAAATCTGAACCCTGGTGGCTGAATACTTACCTATCTATCAATACCAAGTCAGACCATTTTCCTTGTTTTTTGGAAAAGATTTGGATACAAGTGTAATCCATGTCACCAGCCACGCATAGCTGTCACAGCAGGGAAGACAGGGCCGGGTCCTCGTTAGATCCGGCAAAGATCCAAGAAATTTTCAGGGAAAGGCCTGGACCCTTGCGCGAACAAGACCATCCTACCGAACAGACGTCGGAACCGCCAAATCCTCCCCCTGGTCGCATCAGGCGGTTTGCTCGGTATTTTTATGATCGTTTTCTCCGTCTTCACGGGAGCCCTGAGCAGGTCGCCTGGGGAGCCGCGGTAGGCTTCTTTGTGGCTATGACCCCTACCATGGGCATCCAAACCCTCCTGGCCGTGCCTATTGCGGCCTTCTTCAGGGTCAACAAGGTCGCAGCGGCCGCTACGGTGTGGCTCACCAATCCGGTCACCGCACCTTTTATTTACGGATTCAATTATATGGCAGGCGCAAAGCTGCTCGGTTACCCCCTAAAAGCCCCGTTCTTCTCAAACCCTTCGTGGGAAACATTGTGGTATTCTAGCAAGAGCGTCTTTCTCTCCCTGATGGTGGGCGGCACCCTCACCGGCATCGTGGTGGGCGTAGCAGGCTATTTTTTCACGTTGGGGATGGTCCGGGCTGCTCGGGAAAAAGCCCGTAAACTTAGACGAAAAAAAAAGGAATCAAATATTTTTTTATAGTGCCAGACCTCACTTACTCTCCTAGGTAGCTTTTCTTAAGAGGTCCAACCCTATGAGTTGTGGTTATCCGTAATCAAATCGCCTGATTTACAGTATATACCCATTTTGTAGTTTACCCTTCCCTGCCCAGGTTCAGCAAGGACCCACTTAATCTCCCCGGAAACCCTTTCCGGTTCTTTAAGAAAAAGCACGGCCTCAACCTCAGTCCCCGGCTCAATGGGATCAGTAGATTCTATCCTAATTCCGTGCGTGCTAATTTCAACAGCTTTGCCATAAATGGTGTGGGTACCATATCTTACTTCCACGGCAGCATCGATCTTGTATCTCGGATCTTTTCTTCTTTCCATAAATCGGATCTCCTCGGTTTCCCACCGACCGTGATGATCATTTCGATAGAATTTCCTCTAAAGCCCCTTCAAGAGCTGGATATTTAAATTCAAATCCACTGTCCAATAACTTCCGAGGAACCATGCGGTGTCCATCAAGCAGAGCCGATGCGAATTCCCCCAGGGCGGCCTTTAACACAAAGGCCGGGGTCCGCATAAAACAGGGGCGGCCCAAAACTTTTCCGAGGGCCTTGGCCAGATCTTTGTTTTGGACTGGATTTGGAGAGCAGAAATTAACCGGACCAGTGATGCTAGGCCTGTCCAAGAGGAACAAATAAGCGCGTGCAAGATCTTCTATATGAATCCAGGGGAACCACTGCTCGCCACTGCCGAGGGGGCCGCCCAGAAATTTGTTAAATGTCGACACCATTTGAGACAATGCACCGCCACCTGGGCCTAGAACAATTCCAAACCGGGTGATGATCACCCTGCACCCCTTGGTTTCAGCCTTCATGGCCTCGGCTTCCCAGTCCCTGGTTACGCCGGCCAAAAAGCCATCTCCGACAGGCCCCTGTTCAGTGAGCTCCACCTGAAGATTTGCCTTGTAATATCCCACGGCAGAGGTGCTAAACAAGGTCATCGGTTTTGTGTGCACCGGAATCGCCGAAACAACATTTCTGGTGCTCAACACGCGGCTGTCTCTGATAAGTTGTTTGGATGCGTCGGTCCACCGGACAAAAATAGGCGCCCCAGCTAAATTGATAATGATATCGTGCGCCGCAACGCTGTTTTGCCACTCACCAGGGCGCATGGGGTCACCCTGAATCATACTGACTTCACTGGAAAGATCGTCTGCTTTTTTCTCTGACCTTACCAAAACTGTAAGCTGGTGGCCTGCGTTGAGGAGGCTTTGGCAAAGATAAGTCCCCACAAAGCCCGTACCCCCTGTGGCAAAAATCTTCACGGGAATCTCCACTCTGCCGTTTCAGGATTCCTTTGTTGTTCTGGTTATATGGGGAGATATTCTTGCCTCAGATATTGCAGCGATTTTGAGGCATATTCTCTCCTCACCTGTAAACGATCTTAACATATAATTTGGATCTATTTCTTCTCCCAGCGTAGCAGTTCCGTGACCTTGCTAAGGGTGCTGCCCTCTTTGATTTCTTCACGGATTCGGTTTTCTCTTTCTAACACATCCATGCTGCGATTCGCATATTCCGTCGCCATTGCCCTTGGCAAAACCACGACACCGTCATCGTCCCCGAGAATCCAGTCGCCATTTTCCACCCAGCGATTACCCACCTTCACGGGCACACCAATCTCGCCAAAACCTTTCGGCTCCCCGGCATTGGGCATGATCCATCTTGCAAAAGCGGGAAATTTCATCTGGGCGATATCATAGGTATCACGGATGGCGCCGTCGATGACCACCCCTGCCACCCCTTTCTGCAGTGCAGAATGTGTGGCTAACTCACCCCAGATAGCCGGGCCAACCCCGCCTGCATCAACCACGATCACATCCCCCTTTTCAGCAATATCAATGGCTTCAACAGGTTTGGCCCAGTCCCCCGGATAGGTCCTGACTGTCACGGCCCGGCCTGCCATCCTGATCCCTTGAAACAAGGGACGGATCCCTTCCAAGACGCCACCTCTGTGTAAGGCATCTGATAAATTGGCTGCGGAAACCTGTTCGAGGATATCTCGAATCGCTGCCTCAGTCCCTCTTTTAAAGAGCTTGGTCGGGATGGCGACCCCTTCCTCCATGGCCTTTTTGATGTTATGGGACGCCTCCGTGGGATCAACTGCCTTGGTAATCGCTCCGCCCACGATAACAATGGATGCCCCTGCTTCCAGTGCGCGGGGCGCTGTTTCAGAGTTAATTCCCCCAGCAACCCCTATGGGCAGGGAAACAGCCTCGGCCACCCTGCGCAGGGATTCAAAGGGGTCTTTTCCCTCCATTTGTTCGTCTATGGAACAATGGACTGTAATGTAATCGGCCCCAAAATCCTCAACCTGCTTGGCCCGAGTCACAGGGTCTTTGACGGCAATCAGGTCCACGACAATCCTGGCCCCATAATTTTTCCCGGCCTGTATGCATTCCCGGATCGTGGCGTCGCTGGCAGCACCAAGGACATCCACGATGTTGGCTCCCGACTTGGCCGCGGTCTCAACTTCGATGCGGCCTGCATCCATAATCTTCATGTCGGCCACGATGGTCACATGGGGGAACAAACGCCTCAGCTCCCGTACGGCTTGGAGCCCCTCACTCTTGACCAAGGGGGTGCCGACCTCGATCCAATCCACGCCGCCAGCGATCCCGGCTTGTGCACTCTTTACGGCCCGTTTTAAGTCAACAAAATCAAGGGCCAGTTGCAAAACAGGCTTCATTCACACCCCTCATAGATAAATGAAAAACAAAGATGCATATGCAAGATTATTCTAAATTCGCATGGTGGTCCAGTATCCCCTGAGGATCACACCCCCGCATCTGGTATAATGCCAGCACGATGGTTTCCAGCAAGACAAA
Source organism: Deltaproteobacteria bacterium (assembly GCA_003647275.1). Taxonomy (GTDB): domain Bacteria; phylum Desulfobacterota; class Desulfobacteria; order Desulfobacterales. The sequence continues at coordinate 46,122 of QMMN01000008.1, read as the reverse complement.
GGCCGCCTGCTCAAACAAAGACCCCGGAGGTTGTATTGAGGAAGACGCCCCGGAAAACCCCAACTTTGACCCTGCCGGCAGGGAAAGGCTGTAATCGAGGGCCCTTCCGATCGGGGAATCTTCAACCCCTATGATACCAAAAGTCGTTGCTCCCTGCTGCCGGGCAACCCTGATCCATTCTTGGGTCAAGTTGGTTTGCCCGGAACCGGAAAGCACAATCAGCATGTCTCCTTTGCCAATCTTCGGGGTTATGGTTTCACCAACAAAGAAGGTTTGATATCCGAACTGCATTAACCGCATGCAAAAACACCGCAGGATGTATCCAGACCGCCCCTGGGCAGCGCAGAAGATCCTCTCTGAATTGTCAAGTGCCTTGACAAGATAGTCAACCTGCTCCTTTGAAACCCTTGTCAGGAGATTTCGATTTTCGTCTAAAATGGTCTCAACAAGGGTTTGAGGGTTCATTTGATGATCCTATGGGGAATAGGCTTGTGTTCGCAATCCTTTGAAATCTTTGCATAACTCGTTTGAGCGGCAATTATGAGTTTTTTAGGGCACCCATCCGGGCGAAGTGAATGGCCCACTTTAGTGGGCAAATCCTAAACTGTTTGAGGCCCTTGGGCCGAGTTTGAGCGCACAGCTTCACTCCGTGCTAGGATTTAGTGAGCAAGCCCGTGCATGGGTCAAAAAACTCATATAAAGGAGTGAAAAGGAGTTATGCAAAGATCTCCCTTTATATGCACACGCGAGATTATAGGAAAAAGCCGGCAGAGTCAATTCCAAACGCACTGTTGCCCAAACAGCCGTGCACCTGGTATGAGGGAAGCAAGCCAAAAGAGGGACCAAACTTGAAAATGCACAGCGAGCGCTAATCCCGCCGTAACCTTCCTCTGCATACTTGCCTCAAATACGATATTTCCAAAGGCTTTGAGAAGCGAGGCCTTAACCGGAAAGGAGATGAAGCCTTTTGTCGATTACCTGACCCAACACGGGGCGCCTATGATTTCCTTACTCGGCGCGAGCAATCTCCTTGAGGGCCGCCATAATCAGATCGTGCTCGTCCATGCTGTAGATGGCTGTCTTGAACATAAGGTCGAACCTCAGTTTGTCTCTGACCACATCCGTCATCTTACGACCCAGGATCATGATATCCGTATAAGGAAGGAGATAGGATAGAATGTTTACATCTGCAGGCCCGGTCAGTCTATTTAGGCCACCTGCATGATCTGCGGAAAGGGTATGCCAGATGTCCCATTTGATTTTGATAGCCGGGATATTTCTGAAGTATTCGGATTCATAAAAAGATACAAGCCCTTCCAGACCCTCTGGTTTTCCGCCATAGCCGTTCCACAGGGCAATAGGCAGATCCAGTTTCTGACCTGCCCAGAAACCGTCGAGGTGCTGTTTTTGCGCTTCCCTCATTCTGTTTTGGTATTTCATGCCGAGCCTGACCAGATCCCTTAGATGCCTTGTAGATCTTTGTTGCAGCTTCTGTTCATATTTTAGAGAGGCTTCATCATATCTAATCCTAAGCCGAGTGGAAAGGGACGAGGGCCTTGCTTGCTGATCTTCTGGCGGGCCTGGCTTTTCAGCAAGAGCCAGGATATCTTTAAATGTTATAGATGCGTGTTTCTTCACGATGGCATTGACGGTCTCAGTCTCAAAGGCGTCTTGCCAAAACCGCTTGTAGTCGATTGGCCCATAGCCATCTATAAAGCCACGAAGTGCCCTGAAGATTTGAAAATCTTCTATGGCCTGGCTGTGCTTGAAAGATAAGCCGTGGGAGAGCCGCCTAATGGCGTTCAGCCCTTCCCTGGCCCGGATGCCGCCCAGCTGAAGGGCTTCTCGATGAAAGTTGTCTTCAGGACAAATGAGTTTTTCGTCCTTGACCAGGGCCAGGATTCCCTTGCATAAGGCCTCGGAATTTTCTGCTGTGGACCGGGGGAGGTGTTGTCCCAGGGCATACTTGATCATCACTTCAATGACAGGGGTGTCCAGATAGAGCACGGGTAAAGGTGGACGTTCCCCCCGAACCACGGCGAGCTTCCGGCTGAGTGTCTTTTTCTCCGAACTCTCGGGAAGAGATTCGATTCTTTGCTCTAAACTGGCCTCCATTTGATCAAAGATCTCATTAGCATAAGCACGGGTCTCTTTATCGAGGCGCTTGTAGTGAGTGACGATGTATTCATGAAATTTCTGCCACACATGAGAAGGCATCTGGCCTTGTTCAGAGCCGATCCCCGAAGATAACTTGTCCAAATATTGCCTTATATTTTCTTTGGTAATCATACCAGCCAAGCCCTGTGTCATCGTTCACCATGCCGGATAAGGGCTCACCGAACTATGGCAACTTCATGACCAGGTTTCATTCACTGAGACTTCGTGGATCATTTTGTCTTCCGACCCGAAGTGCGTGCAAAGTGTTTCGAAGATCTCGCGGCCATGCTTGATGAAATAGCAACTTTCAAAAACTCTGGGGTCTGCCATCCCCTCGGATGCCAGGTGGTTAAGCCAGTCCTGAAGAGGCTTGTAGAAATCACCTACAAAAATTTGTGGCTTGTAATGGCCGATACCAAGTTTCTTTTTCACAAAAGTGATCGCATTTTCAAGGTTGGTACCCACCCCGCCTTTGAAATAGATGTCTGCCTCAGTGGTTTCAGATAAAATTTCCTGCCTTTCCAGCAGGTCATATCGGGACAGATACGCTGCAAAATCCACATGGGGGTCAATGTCCACCCCGGGAATCTTCCAGTATACAGCGCCAGAGAGCATGCCGAGAGAGGCCGCGGTTTCCGATACAAAGGACATAATGCTCCCGGTGTTGCCGCCTGTGAGGACGCCACAGATGCCGCCGTGGAACTCCTTGAAGGATTTAACGCTGTCCACAATTTCTTTCTGGGTATCAGCGTCTACTTTGCCTGCTGTTCCATAAATCGCAGCGAGCTTTCTTGAACTGAAGGCCTCATTGAAAGACGGGATGACAGAAGACCTCATAAAGAATCGCTTATATAAGACCAGATCTCCTTGCAAGGGATTTTTCCAGTAAATCTCCACGCCCATATTCTGTAACGTATCCATAAAGGCAAGGTCCTCTGACCTGAAAAAGTATTCCTCTTGAGGAGCCCTTCTGAACGTCAGGTCGCTAATGAGGCCCATGTCGGCAGCCACAATGAGGTAAGAAGCAAGGCGTCGGTTGGGAAAATCCTGAAGGATCAACGATGTGTCAGGCTGTAGATCATGGAGCAGTTGGTCATACCTTTCGTTTAGCTTGATGAATCTTTGCCCTTCAGCTTCACGGATGGCCGCAATGGTATGATCATCCACAGCCCCCTCTTCGTACAATCTGCCTAGCAGGGAAGCTCGCAGGTCGATATAGAACCGTTTTTTTACACTGTGTTGCGCCAGGGTCGGTTTGTAGACTTCGATATGAACCCTCTCTTTGACGATGTCTTTATCGTCTCCCATGAGTTCAAGATATATGATCCCATTGGTATGTTTGCTCCCGACCCTGGCATCCGTGTGCTCATGATCTAGGATATAAATCTCGTTTTGCTGTGTAAACAGGCTCGTATGAGATATCACCCCGCTTCCGACCGGCACGATGACCCGATCCACCTTTTGCTCCGGCTGGGCAAAATAGAGATCCTCCCGAGGAATCTTTTTCATCACCACAGCCTTCAGATAATCGGGTGTCAACACACGGGGATCGGGAAGATGAACAAAGGGCATCACCGGCACAGCCAGAATGCCTTCTTCCAACACTTTCGTTCCCTTTGGAACTATGATGGTGCGGTTTGAAATGAGGTTGATCAATTCCTCGGCAGCGTATTTTAGTTTTGGGTTTCTCAGATAAATCTTGCCAACCTCAAGGCCAGGGAGCATCAACTGGTCAATGGTGCAGCCCACGGCATATTCGGGAATATAGAACCAGAACCTGGCTTCATATGAGATTTTGTTTCCTTTTAGTTCAAAATTACTCAGCTTTGCCTGATTGATGCCAACCCTGGCCTTGGTGCTGTGCAGGTCTGTTGTCAGGCAGTCTTGGTTGCGCGAGAAATACCGCATTTGTTCGTCCTCAAGGTACGCGGAGACCCGTGCAACGACCTCTGTTGCATCTGCACGAATGATCGCTTCGATCTTGCAGTCAGGGCTTTCGTTTAAAGACACACCAAGATCTCCAAAAAAGTTGCACAGAGCAGAGGAACTGCCCTGTACCTGAAGTTGATATCAAAGTTAACGTATTGTGACGTTACCGGAAACTCGAATTTTTATCAATGATTTATCTGTAATCACTACGATTTGACCGGCCCGTGCCCTGCACGCGAAGCGCTGCCGGAAGGCAAAACCCCCGCCTTTTAAAGCGGGGAGCTTCACCCAATCGGGGTTAAGCTAATACATCCAAGAGAGAAGATGCAAGGGAAGGGTCCATGGAAGAAAGCCTTGAAGGGGCATCCGGGGGCTCCTCGCCTTTTCCGGGATTGGATTCAAGAGACAGACGGGCAATTTCCTGGTTTAATTTCCATATCTTTTGCTGAAGTTGATATTCCCGGATTGCGTCTCTTGGAGAGGTTTGAACAGGCGAACTTGTGCCATTTTTGCCTGACAAGCCACTTTCTCCTGAAGTCAATGATGAAGGCTCGTACGGCCCGGCTATTGACGACGTGGTATTCGCTTGTGCTTCTCTTATTTTCTGTTGTAGTTGTGCTTTTTCTACTTGTAACTGTGTAATGGTTGACTGTGTAGCCAAGCTTGAAAGCAGGTCATTCGTAACGTTTTCTGGGGTCTCCAAGGCCTCCTTTAAAGGTTCAGCCTCTTTTGAAATCGGGGGGTCTTCTTCGGAACCGCCTGGCGCCTGGTTAAAAACATCTTGTTTTCCGTTAGGATATACAACCCTGGCCTGCGAGAGTCCACCTATGGCGGCCAAATAGGCGCCCTCGTAGCTCAAATTTAATTTAACGCCATGATATACAACGATGCCGCCTTCGCGGGCAGCCTCTGCCTTAAATCTTTGTATGTTTTGAAGTTCATGGGCTGTAACCCTCATAATGCTCTGGCTGGCTCGAGAGGGGGTAGCAACCCCGGGTTCACCCAGATCGAGCCTGTAATGAAGCATCGGATTACTTAATGCCTGTATGGAACGACTGTTGGTCATTGCTCCTGTGAAGATAAGTCTCAAACAGACATTGGGACTCTCACCATAGCGTTGGAATCCATCATGGGAAAGGAAGGGGCGGCACGCTATCCCGTCAATCGGCAATGATGCCCACGCCTCCTATTATGAATCGGCAAATCTCCCCCAAAACTTTAGAGCTAAGTTCGGGCAATGACCATACCCTTTATCGACCGTTCCCATAGCCAGGAAAATGTTGGCAAACGCCTGGAGACATCCATATTTTGATTTTCTATTTGTTTGGTGCTATAGGAAATTCGTGCCACGCAAGGCAGGCATGGATGTTCCAGGGACGACCACACACCTTTTTTGTGAGTACACTGGGAGATGCGTAGCAGGATAAAAGTTACGTGCAAAAATCACTGGAACGGCTATAACCAACCAACCGCTGAATGACAAGAATGAAAATATTACTGATTTATCCCTATCCGCTTTATGACCGATCTCAAGAAGAAGACATAAAACCAGTACCCATAGGAGTCTATTATATTGGTGCTGTTTTAAAAGAAAATCATTATGATGTCGAAGTATTGAATTGGTACAATATCCATAAAACGCCTCAAAAAATCGCTGAGGTTTTACTTGAAAAGAAGCCTGACATCATTGGTTTTTCTATTTTAAATGCAAATCGTTGGGGTGGCGTGGAGATTGCTCAAATAGCCAAACAAATCAATCCCGATATAAAGATCATCTTTGGTGGCGTTGCTGCGAGTTTTTTATGGGAACATTTTTTGAAACATTTTCCACAAATAGATTTTGTTGTCATCGGTGAGGGAGAATATACTTTTTTAAACTTGGTAAAGTCGATTGACAAGGGAAGCCATGAATCTATTGAGAATATTAACGGAATCGCTTTTAGAAAAAACGGAAAAGTCGTCAAAACAAAAGATGTTGAAGTCATTCAAGACCTTGACGAATTGCCAATCCCGGCAAAGTATTTTGAATATCAGCATGTTTCATTTTCTCGGGGATGCCCCTGGAAATGTACTTTTTGTGGAAGTCCGAAATTTTGGGGACATAAAATAAGATTTCATTCACCAGAAAACTTCGTTAAGCATTTAGAACTACTTTACAAAAAAGGTATCACTTTTTTCTATGTTTCAGATGATAATTTTACGATTAACAAAAACAGGGTGATTGACGTTTGTAAGAGAATTATTGCCAAGCGTCTTAAAATCGCCTGGGTTGCCATCTCGCGTGTAACTTATATTGATGAGGACATTTTATATTGGATGCGAAAAGCCGGTTGTACTCAGATAAGTTATGGCATCGAAAGTGGTTCTGAAAAAATAAGAGACCTGTTGAATAAAAACATTAGAACCGATCAAATCGAGAATGCCTTTGCCCTCACCTACAAATACGGAATTTTAGCGCGGGCTTACTTTATATACGGCTCTCCAGAGGAAAGCTGGGAAACGATTCAAGATACGATTGAGTTGATACATCAAATAAAACCCCTGATTTGTGTATTATATATTCTTGAGATATATCCGGGTACCAAGCTTTATTTAGACTTTCAGAGGAAATTTAATGAGACGGACGACATTTGGCTAAAAAGAATAGAAGGTATTTGCTACTTTGAAACAGATCCGAATTTATCGCAAGAATTGGTTTTTGCCTTTGGGAAAAGAATTAGAACCGAGTTATACGAAAATATGAATCATTTCGTCGAGTCGGTTCGCCTTATAGATAAAGAGGAACTTTACGAAATGCATTCTGATTTTTGTTCAAGGCTTGGCATGACCTTTAGCCATGGGGACTATTCGAACATTGACGTTATTAAGGACAAAGACAAAATTGCCGAAAAACTATTCAAGAAATCATTGGCTTATTATCCAAATCAACGTGCTTATTTGGGCCTAGGGCTTATTCAACAAAACAGGAAGGCGTTTGAAGAGGCTGTCAAGGTTTTGGCTGAAGGAGTTAAGCTTTTCCCGGAAAGCGAGGAATTAAACTTATGTTTGGGAATAAACTATATGAATTTAGGAGACTATAACAGAGCGCTTGTATGTTTGCTTAAATCTCAACATTCAAAAGAAGCAGCTTATTATATTGCAAGATGTAAAGAATTAGGAGGCATTGAATAAGAATCCGCCTTTTATAGGGGTTGACGAAAAGGAGGTGGCACTTTCGCGCCGTCAAGGGCCTTTCGCATGCGGTCCCGTTCGGCCTTGAGCCTTCGCAGGCGATCCGCCATGGCCTCCCGCTCGTGAGGTGGGGCAGATTTAATCTGTCCTTCCAGCCTTTCCACTTCCTGCTGAAGGTGGTACAGTTCTTTTGCGATCATGCGGATCGACATGGTTTCCTTATACCCCTTGGTCAATTGACCCTAATATTATAACCTCTGTTTGATGTCAAAAAGATAGATCATTCGGTATTTGAATCTTTCCAAAAATCCTGATAAGGTTCCCACCCCAAGTATGACAAATCCCCCACATTGAGGAGGTAACGTGCCAAAGTTGATTTTTTTAGGTGCCACCGGCACCGTGACAGGTTCGCGCTTTGTCCTGGAAACCCAGGGGAAAAAATTGCTCATCGATTGTGGATTGTTTCAGGGGCTCAAACAGAATCGTCTCAAAAATTGGGACCCCTTTCCAATATCACCTGCAGAGATTGATCGGGTCTTCCTGACCCACGCACATATTGACCACACAGGCTACCTGCCTCGATTTTGCAAGCACGGCTTTGTTGGGAAAATTCATTGCACATATGCAACTCGCGATCTGTGTGAAATCATGTTGCGAGACAGCGGTCATCTTCAAGAGGAAGATGCTTGCTGGGCGAATAAAAAAGGGTTTTCCAAGCATCGTCCAGCGCTTCCCTTGTATACGGTCAAAGATGCCGAAAAGGCCCTGTCCTATTTTGAACCGGTTTATTATGGTGAAGACCTGTTCGTTACTGACAAACTAAGGGTAAAGTTTAAGGATGCAGGCCATATCTTGGGTTCCTCCTTTGTAGACGTAAAGACCATGTGGGGTAATAAAACCAGAAAAATTGTATTTAGCGGAGATGTGGGAAGGCCGGGCAGGCCGATTTTGCGTGATCCTATTCAGGTATTCGAGGTCGATTATCTAATCCTTGAGTCAACTTATGGAAATCGTCTTCATGACAACAGTTCCGCCGAAGAAGAGCTGGCTCGAGTGATTAACGAAAGTGTGGCGCGAGGAGGCGTCCTGGTCATCCCTGCCTTTGCTGTTGGGCGCACCCAGGAACTGCTGTTTAGTATAAGGGAATTGGAAGAGCAGGAAAAGATTCCATCCCTGCCAGTCTATGTAGATTCCCCTATGGCGATTGACGTTACAGCGGTGTTCGAGAGAAGCAAGGCAGATTATGATTTAAGGGCAAGGATTTTAGAACTGAACGGAAAACGCATTTTACAGCCAAAACAAATCCGATTTTGTAAAACCAGGGATCAATCACAGGCAATCAATGAAGAAAAGAGTCGTGCCATTATCATTTCTGCCAGCGGCATGGTGACAGGAGGGCGCATTCTTCATCACCTGGCGTACCGGCTTCCCAATCCCAACGACACCGTTTTGTTCATTGGATACCAAGGGGAAGGCACGCGAGGCAGAACCATTCTCGAGGGGAATCCCTCCGTGAAGATTCACGGCCAGCAAATCCCGATATGCGCAAAGATTGAGAGCATATCCGGATTCTCTGCACATGCAGATTACAATGAAATCCTGGCCTGGCTGGTTGGATTCAACCGTCCTCCCTTAAAAACGTTTATTGTGCATGGAGAGCCGGAGGCATCGGCTACACTGGCAGAGAAAATTCAAAAAATGTTGGGCTGGGATGTGGTTATTCCTGAGTTCAACGAGTCTTTTGAATTAGATTAAAACTTTCTCACACTGGGCGTTTGTGCCCCTGAAAGTTCGCTAGACGATCACCACTTGCCTGATCCTCCTTACCACTTCGTCTGGGTCATCGAGTATGGTGACCAAGTCCATATCTTCCAAAGAAACCAGTTTGCGCTCCAAAAGGGTGCTGCGGACCCAGTCCCATAGACTATTCCAATAATCCGATCCCACAAGAATTACCGGAAAAGGCTTGATGCGTTTGGTTTGAATCAGGGTAATGGCTTCAAAGATTTCGTCCAGCGTCCCAAAACCGCCTGGCATGCCTACATACGCTTGAGCATATTTTATCAGCATGACCTTTCTTACAAAAAAATACTTAAATTCAAGCCTGATATCTGCATAGGGATTCCCTTCCTGCTCCAAGGGTAAAAGTATATTTGCCCCAATAGATTTGGCGCCTCCTTCCTTGGCCCCTTTGTTGGCAGCTTCCATGATGCCAGGACCACCGCCGGTCATGACATTGAAGCCATTTTCAGCCAATTTTCTGGCAATCACGACGGCCTTTTCATAGGCTTCATCGCCTGGTTGGACTCTTGCAGAACCAAAGATGGAAACGCACGGATAGATGTCGGAGAGTGCTTCGAAACCATCAACAAATTCGGCTAAAATCTTGAATAGCCGCCAGGAGTCATGCACGGTTATGGCATCGATGAGATATTGTTTTTCTGACACCCCGATTCACCTCTTTTCTGGAATGGCGACAATCATTGTCTGCTCGGTGTGTGGCAATATTGATGATCTAAAAGGTTCTGGTAACAAAAAGTCATTCTTAAATCAAGGCATAAGCATCTCGTTTTTCCAAAAGAAGCCTTTGGTGAAATCCTCAAGGATGTTTGTTGAGGCCCTACCCGCCTGACGTATACTTAATCTATGTTTACTTTTTAAAGAATATATACACGGCCAGCCCGAGAAGGATCACAGCGAAAATTTTCTTGAAATTCGCGGTCGTGACATGCTCTATAAGACGTGCCCCGATCTGCGCACCGATGATACCACCAACACCCAGCAAAATCCCGGCCTTATAGTCTACATGAGCCAATTTATTATGAGCCAAAAGGGCGGAGAGGGAAATAACCACAATGGCAAGAAAGGAGGTGCCTACGGATTTCTGTGCCGAGAATCCGAGAAAAAGCAAGAGGGGGACCATCAGAAAGCCACCCCCCAACCCAGAAAAAGATGCACCAATACCCACGAGAACCCCATAAACAACCATCATCAACATACTTACGTTCATCATTGCCTTCCATTTCGTTTTCAGGGCTTGATTTCTGTGACGACCACAATCCCCCGTTTACAACACCTTTGCCATGAGGTCGGCTTTGGAATAAAATACCATTATACAAATGTTAGATATCCTATGGCAAGTTAAACATCTCTCTTTCCCTTGCCAAAAGAACGAGTAATTGACCTAAGATGGTGAGTGGTGTATGATCAATTTAATGTCTTGTATCCTTAGCCAAGACTGTGAGAGTTGGGTAGATTTCAAGGACCTGGTTAGCAAAATTCACAAGGCCTTGGACAAAGGCAAGCGTTGAAAGGAGCGTAAAGATTGTGGCAGAGCCAAATAAAGATGTTCTATTAGCCCAGATTCGCTTCGCTTACAAGAAGCCTATTGTGCTTGGGGAATACCCTGAAAAACAAGGTGAGGCGTTGGAATACTGGATAGACCGCTTTATAGACGAAGAGGTTAGTCAATATGGTTTTGAAAACATCAGGTACGTGTTTAGTGACCACAGCCGCGCCATAAAACTTTTGTTACTCTACCTTGAGGAAAAAGGCGTTATTGAAGATAGTGGCGTGCAGATAGAAGAGAAGGAAGAGCTTCGCACCATGCTAAAGGGTTCGTTGTGATCAGGCTGTTGCACAAACAGCCGTACACCTGGTATGAAGAAAACAAACACCAAAACAGGGCTGAAACTTGAATGATCGTTGATCTGTATTGTGCAGTAAATAATCCTGCCTTGTGAGCAGGGTAATGATTTGATGATGTCCGATGGATGGGTTTTACGGGCGTGTTTTGTTGGTAGATCTGGCGCAAAGGCGCTTTTGTGTTGAAGCCCCTGAAGAAGGCGTTCTGTTAAGGGCGATTGGCGGAAAGGGGCTTGCATCCCATCTCCTCCTTAGTTTGAACCCACCTCAGGTAGACCCCTTGAGTCAGGAGAATCACCTGATCTTTGCCACCGGGCCTGTTTGCGGAAGCCTGGTTTGGGGTTCATCCAGGTACGGCGTTTTCACCAAGTCTCCCCAAACCGGCTTTTATTCTGAATCATATGCAGGGGGGCGCACCCCTGAGGCCATGGATGCTGCCGGCTATGATGCGGTTGTCATCAAGGGAAAGAGCAAGACACCCACGGTATTAGTGATTGACCCACAGGGCGTTGCTTTCCATGAAGCAGACGACCTATGGGGGATGGATACCTATGAGAGCGAAGATGAAGCGATCAAGAGGTTTGCCAAAAAGAACGAGCGGGGATTTCGAGCCGGCGCTGTGGTCATAGGGCCAGCAGGGGAGCATCAGGTATGTTTTTCGGTCATAGAAAACGACCATTGGCGGTCGGCTGGCCGGACCGGTGCAGGGAGTATCATGGGAAGCAAAAGGCTCAAGGCCATCGTGTTCCAAGGGGATTGCAGGCGGAGGCTGGCCGATAGGAATGCTGTAGAAATGTTCGCTAAGCACTTGGCTGCAGAGGCTAAAGAGCACACCCTCGTCACCGCCTATAAAAGTAAGGGCACACCCATGATGGTCAAGGTAATGAATGAAGCAGGCGGTTTTCCCACGCGCTACTGGTCGGAAGGGACCTATGAAAAGTGGCAACAGATCAGCGCCGATGCCCTTCATGAGCGCTGTGAAGTACGACCCCGGGCCTGTTTGAAGTGTTTCATGGCCTGCGGTCGTATGACGAAGATCAGGCTCGGGCGTCATGCTGGCCTTCGGCTTGAGGGGCCCGAATATGAAACCATCTATGCCTTTGGAGGTCTTTGTGCGATCGATAGCATCGAGGAAATCATCTATCTCAATGATATCTGTGACCGGCTCGGGATGGACACCATCAGTGCTGGAAACCTCTGCGGACTGACCATTGAAGCGGCTCGCCGAGGAAAGATTGATTATGCGATCGACTATGGACAGGTGGACGCCATTGCCGGGTTGTTGAAAAAGATCGCCTTTCGGGAGGGGATAGGGGATCTTTTGGCCCGGGGAATCAGGGCAGCTTCTGAGGAATGGGGCCTTGAAGATGTGGCGGTGCATGTCAAAGGTCTGGAGCCTCCTGGTTACGACCCCAGGGTCCTCAAGGGCGTAGGGCTCGGGTATGCGACCTCTGATCGAGGTGCCTGCCACCTGAGGGCCACCTTTTACAAGCCGGAACTCTCTGGCATGATCGACCCGGATGCCGTTGAAGGCAAAGCAGCCATGTTTGTGGACTTTGAGGACCGCCTGACCCTTTTTGATGCCTTGATCCTGTGCCGCTTTTATCGAGACCTTTATCCATGGGAGGCCCTGTGTGAAATCGTGCAGAGCGTCACGGGCATTGAGGCCGACAAGAAAAGGCTTAAGGCTATTAGTGCCAATATCTCAAACATGGTGCGGAAATTCAATATCCAGGAAGGGCTGACCCCCGAGGATGACCGCCTCCCCAGCCGACTTCATAAAGAGGCCCTGAAAGGTGGTCATCGCATCAGCGAAGCTGAGCTTAAAAAGATGGTGGATGATTACTATCGCCTCAGAGGCTGGGATGAACAGGGGAAGCCCAGAGCCAATCACACTCCATAGATTTCCCCTGCCAAGGCGCTTGCTCGAAGTTTATGGGTCCCAACTCAAGGCTTCAATTGTTCAGTTTCTGATCTCGGCAAGATCGATCCTTGGAGCCTCGCAGGTCTTTCAGATATTTGCTCCCCCCCATAGACTTAACGCGCTTTTTAAGCTCAGCGGCGATGGCACTAACCTCACCAATATGCTTTATCGGTCTATATTCGTTCGTAACAACCGCTATTGAGAGTGAGATAATAGGAAAACGCTCCTTTTCTCCTTTGCGATTTGTAGCGTCAATGTAGCCGCGTATTCTGTCTTCTTCGTCGTAAAAGTTTCCTTTGATGAGATCAAAATTTTTGATGACCTCCGTACAGACCCCATCTAATTGATCGGGAGAGACAATAAACACAAAGTCATCTCCCCCAACGTGGCCCACAAAGGCCTCCGGGGAATCGAGCTTACGTATGGCGTTCGTGAGAAGACGGGCGGTCATCTTTAGAATCTCATCCCCTCGCAAGAACCCGTACTTGTCGTTGTAAGACTTAAAGTGGTCAAGGTCAACATAAGCAACCGCAAATGGGAGCCCTCTGTCAATGCGCCCCTGTATCTTCTTCATAATCGAATGATTGCCGGGAAGACGCGTAAGCGGGTTGGCATCTCCTACCCTCGTAGCTCGCGCAAAGGCCAAAGAAATCCTGTTTTGCACCTCTTTGGGGTCAAGTGGTTTTCGAAGATAGTCATCCACCGGTGTCTTTTCCCAGTTGATGTCCGCGTCAAGGCCGGCAGCGTCCAGCAAAAATATGATCGGCAAATGACCAAAAACTGTATCAGATTTGATTCTGGAGCACAGATCATTGCCTCCGTTTGCCTCCAAGGAAGGATTGATCATGACAAGGTCTGGAGGCTCACTGTATATGGTGTCAATGGCATGGAGGGACGACGCTGCAGTGTAAACGATAAACTGGTCCCCGCCCGCTTTTAATAGTCGTTCTATCTCTTGTGCATTGGATGGGTCCCCATCAACAATGAGGATCCTTTTTTTGTTCTGAGTCATACCTTAATGCCGTTGCCCATGCCATTGTCGCAGAGAAGATCTTCGGCATCCTCCAATTTATCGTCCATTTCGTTGATAATCTCTTCTAGAAGGGCATTAGAAATATGCAGTGTCTCCCATGCCTTTGGGTCTATTTGAGGCACAAGGTTGTCCCCTCCAACGCCAAAACCTCTAGCGCGGATAAGGACATTAGCAAGATGGACAACTGCGGTTTGCTTTGGAGCTAACCTCGCACGTCCCGGGGTGTGATGGTAGGCAATTGGATCAGAAAGTGTGTGCGGTAGATTCCATTTTTTACTGAGCCATTCCCCGACCGTGGCATGGCTGAATCCCAGGATGTCACCCTCTGCCTCGTATATTGAAATCTGTTTTTTTTCGACCGTCTCCTCTATGCGTGATGATTCGTCCGGAAGCTCTATCTTTATGATAACCTTCCCGAGATCATGCAAGAGCCCGGCAACGGAGACTTCTTCCGGGTCGGGGTGTTCTATTTTTCTGGCAATGACCCCGGCGGTCACGGCGCACCCGAGTGAGTGCTCCCAGAGGCCAAATAACCCTTCTGCAAGCATTACGTCGAAGACAGAAGTGCTCAGGACAATCCCCTTAACCACGTCGAATCCAAGGATAATCAGGGCATGTGTCACATTTGAGATGCGACCAGGGAACCCATAAAACGCAGAATTAACAAGTCGCAGGACCTTGGCGGAGAGGGCCTGGTCAGAGGAGATGATATTTGCAATATCAGCAGCAGCCGTCTCTGAACTGTCTATCAACCGGGTGATCTTTTCAAAAATACCCGGTAGGGTCGGCACACCTTTCATTGCCTCGACCCGTTTCCTAATATTCTCCTGGTCGAGTGTCATGCCTCTTTTGCCCTTTCCTTCAGCCGCTCTAAAAAGATATCCTTAATCCTTCCCATGAGTGGGTCCCCTTCCACCTTCTTGAAACGGGCGTCAAGCTCACGTATCTGTTGACTAAGGGTTTTCTCTGGATCGCCCGTATCCACTGGGTGCCCCTCAACCGTGATCCGCTTGACCCCCATATCAGAAAGGCGGGTGATCATTTCCTCAGTCAGTTCAGCCCCTGTGCCACACAGGACGATTCCTCTATCGTTGGCAACCGGCTTTGCAAGTTTCATCCCAGGCTTGGCAAGATTGACGGGTATTTTCTGCATCTTCTTCCGAAGTCGTTCAATGTATAAGATGAATGGCCATGTTAGGCACCTTAGCACATGCCGTCATTGGACCCTTGTTGAAACCTGTTCATACAAAAATGCCATAAGCATAAAGACCTTTTTTACATTAAAGGCCTGAGAATTGTCAATTCGTTCCCCCTTAGCTCAGGGTGTAACCAAAAAATGCTTGATGTATCTCGGGTCGAGATCCTCCAAAGATACCCGTCCATATTCCCTTTCAAGCTCCTCAAAAAGGTGGTCAAGGGTTTTGCCCAGTCGCCCCAAAATTTCAGAGATGGGGCGTTCAGATCGTATTTGAAGCCAGTCCAAAAATGCCTGTTTCATTCTTATGTCCACCCGATACGGCCTTGCCTCTTTCATCCAAAGATCTGCAAAAAAGGTCCTCAAGTCTTCGGCTGCAATGCTCCTTGTTTCTTCTGGTAGACCCAGGTGGTGCCCAGCCCAGCACGTTAAGAAGAGATTCTTATAGGTCACTGGTTGGTATGAGCGAATGGGGTGAACACCCGGAGGCCGGGCAAAGACCAGGGACAGCAGATGGTCTATGCTTATGACCTGATCGAGGACCTTGTCGCAATATGTGATGTCTTCTAAAGATTTAAACTCTCGATAGGGTTCAACCTCTGAAAAGCCAGTGTAAAATACAGGCCGTTTCTTGAAGAGTCCTTCCAGTATCCCAGCCCAGTTATCGTCCCAAAAGGACAGTCCAAATCCGTGGCCGGCAAACCAGCTTCCTCTTAGCCATTTTTCCGCTCTCCATTTTAGTTCCAGCGCCGCCCCGTAACCGACACGGAAGATCTGGTGTAAAGGGAACCTTTTAAGTAAGCCAGTGGCCTTTTGCGGGTCTCCGCCAGTCATTTTTTCGAGTCCGGCGCTCAAATATCCACAAGCCTTTCTTACCACACCAGTCAAGCCATCTTTATCACGAACGACAAAGCCATCTGCGGAAATAATCTGGTTACACATTGCAGCAAATTCCATCTGAAGTCGTTCCAGAATGTGGCCGTCTTCTATGCGCTTCAGAGACATGTAAAAAAGGTCCTGATCCTGGATAAGCAGTGATGTGGAGACGGGTACAGGCTTAGGGGGCTGTTGCTCATGTGTGACCTTGCGAAGCTGAGGCTCCTTTTCAAGAAGGCTTTGTGGATTCAAGTACTGATAGATCCCGACAGCTTCTTCAAAGGGGAGGAAACCCTTTTCAGCCAACCGAACATTTCTGAGTCGATATATATTCTCTTCTACTTCTGCTGGCAGGACCGCGGCCAATTCCAGCAACACCTTGTGGAATTGATTGAGGTCATGCTCTGCAAGACGATCAAGAAACTGCCTTATGGTCTCATGATATTTTTCGTGGAGGATGCGAATGAAAAAGACACCGTCCAGTGTAAAGAAGCTCTCATCAAAATCGGAGAGCGATTCATCTTCTTTCTTTATTCTGACCTCAATGTTTTTGAAAAGATGAAGCTCTATAAGCTCGATGTGCTCGCGCAGTCCCCAAATTAGAAACCTCTCAGGGTCTGCCTTGAGCAAAAAGCCCAGCCAGCGATTGACTGAATCGATTTCCAAACGGTCCTTGGCCCACAGCTCCAGGTCCAAAAGATACTGCCACTGATCATTGGAGGCAAAGGACAGGATCGGAAGGGCGTCCTCAGGACCAACCTCCTGGACAAGCCAGAACAGATCCTCATCGGCCAGTGATTGTACCAGCGTGACAGGTCTGGGCGATTCAAGAATCAGCTCAAGGGCCTTTTTACCTGGGAGCCTCAAGAGTTCTTTAGGGCTGAGACTCGGAAGAATCTGCTGTTTTTCAGGGGGTTGACGAGTAAGTTCTTTCATAACAAGTGTCTAAGGTGTCTAAAGTGAGCTAAAGCTATGGAACAGAAAAAGGACCATTAAATAACTTCTGAGCATTTTAGCTCATTTTAGGCATTTTAGCTCACTTGGTTGTATTCGTTTGGCGTCTGACCACAGGCCTTCGAGGTCATAGAAGGTTCGTATAGGCTCGTAAAAGACGTGAATGACCACATCCCCATAGTCCATAAGGACCCAGTGTCCTTCCCGGAGGCCCTCTACACCCAGAGGTTTGATCCCTTGTTTCTTTAAGCGATGTTCAATGAATTCGGCAATGGCCGACACCTGTCGGTGGGACCGGCCGCTGCATATGATAAAGGCGTCTGCAAAGGAGGCCAATCCACGCACGTCCAGTACAGTCACATCAAAGGCCTTCATGGCAAGCACAGCATCCACATAAGGGTCAAGGGTTAGCTCATATGGTTGCGTCATCGGTAGAGTCCCTTTTTGTCAATAAAGTCCCGAACCACGTCTGGGACGAGGAAACGGATGGAGCGGCCCTGTCTGATCAATTCTCGTATCTTGGTTGCCGAAATATCCAGATGAGTAATATTGAGACAAAAGATGGTGCACCATTGGGGATGGCTGTATCGGTCGGATGTGGAATCGTATTGATACGCTTCAGATATTTGGGTGTGGATAAAATCCTCTAAGCTGCGCAGCTTGGCGCCAGGTCGGGCCATCACAATAAAATGGGCAGTGACAAAAAGTGCCTGGTACGACTTCCATGTGGTGATTTCTGAAAAGGCATCCTGGCCGACGATAAAATGGATGTCACTTTCACGATCGAACTGGGTCTGGAAGTATTGTAAGGTCTCGATCGTATATGACGGGCCAGGCCGAGCCAGTTCCAGATCAGAGGCCTCGAGGGAGGGCTCCCCCTGGATGGCCAGGCGGACCATTTCAAGTCGGTCCTCAGCATTGGCCACATGGTCGGCCCTTTTATGAGGGGGGTGAGCAGATGGGATCAACAAGAGCCTGTCCAGGTTGAACGCATCCCGGACTTCTACCGCGGCCCTGAGATGGCCAAAGTGGATTGGATTGAAGGTACCGCCAAAAAGGCCTAATCGCACAAATACCCCTTTATCAAGCTCTTGTCCAAATCACGACAATTGAAGCTTCAACCCTCTTTTGGTGTTTGTCAGCCTCATGCCAGGTGGACGGCTGTTTGGGCAACAGCCCGTTAAGTTCTGACCTGCCCGTCTCCAAAAACCACAAACTTGGTGGTTGTCAACTCTTCCAATCCCATCGGCCCATAAGCATGGAGTTTGGAAGTACTGATCCCGATCTCAGCGCCCAAACCGAGTTCGCCCCCATCATTGAACCGCGTGGATGCATTCACCAGGACCACGGAAGCATCCACCTCATGGAGGAACCGCCGGGCCCGGGTATAGTCTGATGTCACAATCGCCTCGGTGTGGGCGGAACCGTATCGCGCAATATGGCTCGTGGCCTCTTCCATAGAGGCGACCACCTTGACGGCAAGGATCAAGTCCAGATACTCCATGGCCCAATCCTCCTCAGTGGCTTTCTTGGCCTCCGACACAATCTGACAGGTCTTAGGACACCCCCGCAGCTCCACGCCTGCTTCCTTGAAACGCTTGGCCATAGGCGGGAGAAATGATGCTGCTACGGCCTCATGCACCAGCAGGGTCTCCATGGCATTGCAAACACCTGGCCGCTGCACCTTGGCGTTGTACGAAATCTTTTCGGCCATACCAAGGTCTGCGCGCTCATCCACATAAACGTGGCAGACCCCTTTATAATGCTTGAGGACCGGAATCTTGGAATTTTCAACCACAAAACGGATCAGCCCCTCCCCCCCCCTCGGGATGATCAGATCCACATATTCCTCTTGGGCAAGTAACACGTTCACGGCGATCCTATCGCGTACTGGGACCACCTGGGCAGCTGCTTCGGGTAAGCCCGTTTCCCGAAGCGCCCCCTGGATGATCTCGGCCAGAATGGTATTTGAGTTAAAGGCCTCTGATCCACCACGCAGGATCACCGCATTGCCGGCCTTCAAGCAAAGCCCAGCAGCATCGATGGTGGCATTCGGTCTCGACTCATAGATCATTCCGATAACGCCAAGGGGTATGCGCACTCGACCGACTTGGAGGCCATTGGGGCGCACCCACATGCCTGTCACCCGCCCGACCGGGTCAGGAAGCTTTACCACGTCGCGCAGGCCGTTTGCCATCGACTCGATGACCGCATCGCTCACCGTGAGTCGGTCGATCATGGCCTCTGAAAGCCCTTTTTCTCTGGCATATTCAAGATCCTTTTCGTTTTCCCGCTTGATCGTGGCGGCCTCGTCAAGGAGCTTTTGGGCAATGCGTTCTAAGGCCTCGTCTTTTTTTTGCGTACCCAGCCGGGCCACCACCTTGGCGGCCTCTTTTGCACGCCGTGTCATGTCCGTGATGGTCTTTTCTATTGACATACGGGTCCCTCCTTGTCGTCTACCGTGAGAACTAAGTTGTTTCTGTGAATGACCTCATCATAGTGTTTATATCCCAATCGTTGTTCGATCTGGCTGGTCTTAAGGCCCATGAGCTTTCTGATGTCAGAGGCCTTATAGTTGACAATCCCCCTGGCAAAAGGGGCCCCGTTCGGGTCTATGCAAATGACCGGGGCTCCCACGCCAAAGTCACCCTCAACATCCAGAATGCCAATCGGGAGCAAACTCCTGCCCTGTTCGCAGATGGCCTTAGCCGCTCCCCTGTCGACCTTGATAGTACCTCTTGCTTTCAGGGTAAAGGCAATCCAGGACTTCCGGCTTCGCATCTTTTCCCTTCTTTGGAGAAAAAGGGTCCCCACATCCCGTCCCTCAAACAGACTTTTCAGGATGTTCGGTTTAAGGCCGTTTGCAATGACCATAGGAATCCCGCTCGTAGTGACCTTCTTGGCTGCCTGAATCTTGCTTGACATCCCACCCGTGCCCAGGGCCCCCGGGATATCACGGGCCGCCTTTTCCATGGCACGGTCGATATTGGACACCAGCGGTATCAGCAAGGCATCTTTGTGGACCCGCGGGTCCTTGTCGTAAAGGCCATCAATATCAGTCAGATTGATCAGTACCTGTGCATCCATCAAATGGGTCATCATGGCCGACAGGTTGTCATTGTCTCCGAACTTGAGTTCATCCACGACCACTGTATCATTTTCATTAACAATAGGGAGAATCTTCCAATCCAGCAAAACGTGTAAGGTGTTTCGGGCATTCAGATAACGCCTCCGGTTGCAAAGGTCATCCCTGGTCAACAGGATTTGAGCCACCTTTTTTTCATAACGACCAAAGGACTTCTCATACTCTAACATGAGCCGGGACTGTCCTATAGCCGCAACCGCCTGCTTGTGAGGGATATCAGAAGGCCTTTCAGCCATACCCACCTTTTTCATCCCGGAAGCAATGGCCCCGGAACTGACCAGGATCACCTGACGACCCTGGTCCATCAGCATAGAGATCTCCCGGGCCAGGCGTCTTATCACCTTGGTATTGAGGTCCTGATCATGGGTGAGTACCCCGCTGCCAACCTTGACGACAGCCCGCCTGACATGGTTAAATAGGTTTTTTCGAATCTGAATACGCTCCTGCCTCACAGCCATGTGTGACCCCGGGTTTTCTCCATTGGATTATCGTTGGCCTGCCTAGTCTTCTCAACCAGCCGGGCCAAATGGACCTTTAATCGCCCTAAGCCTTCACCGGTAAGGGCTGAAATAACCCATATGTCGGGATTCAACGGCTCAAGGGCGCTGCGAATCTTCTCTGCCACAGCTCGGGCACCGGGTTTGTCCACCTTATTTAATACAATAACCTGTTTTTTTTCTCCAAGGGATGGGCTGAATAGCCGTAGTTCCCGATTGACCGTGTGATACGGTCCCAGCGGGTCTTTCGATGGAAGGGCAGCAAGATCAATCAGGTGAATTAAAAATCGACTTCTTTCCACGTGTTTGAGAAATCTGATTCCAAGACCCACCCCACGGTGAGCACCTTCAATCAGGCCGGGGATATCAGCAATAACAAATGGGTCGTGCTCCCGGGGCTTAACCACGCCAAGGGTCGGTATCAAGGTTGTAAAAGGGTAATCAGCGATCTTAGGACGGGCTGATGACAGGTTGGAAACCAAAGTCGATTTGCCGGCATTAGGCAGCCCTATGATGCCCACATCAGCCAGGAGTTTTAGCTCCAGTTTCAAAGAAAGGATCTGGCCGGGTTCACCTTTTTGGGCATATCGGGGCGCTGGATTCCTTGAGGATGCAAAACGTTGATTCCCCTGGCCACCACGACCGCCACGAACCGCCACAAAGGATTCGCCGCTACATGCAAAGTCCTTAAGTATCCGGCCTGTTTGGGCTTCCCGAATCAGGGTGCCAGGAGGAATAAAGATGATCAGGTCCTTGCCGCTTTTTCCGGCCTGATTTTTCCCTCGTCCATGGCCGCCTCTTTGGGCCTTGAAGTGTCTCTTAAACTGGAAGCTGTAAAGGGTGTGCATTCGGGACGTGGTTTGGAAAACAACATCCCCCCCCCTCCCACCGTCACCACCGTCTGGTCCGCCCTTGGGCACGTATTTTTCTCGCCTAAAACTCACACAACCATTGCCGCCATCCCCAGACTGGACAGTGATCAGGGCTTCATCAATAAACTTCATTGCATCTGATCACCAGCGTCTCTTGTGCGCTCCCTCCTGTGGCTGGAGCACCAAGAAAGCTTCGAACTCATTTCACGCATCTCGAGGTTATGCAGCTTCCGTTGCCCCCACAAGGAGGAAAAGGCAAACAGAGATTCAAATCAACAACTTTGTGCCTTTGGGCTCTGTAAGGGATGAGAGGACCCTCCCGTGACGGGAGATATCTGAATTCGCGACTTTATGCAGACAGGGGATAGACGCTGACTCTCTTCCGGGTCCGCCCCATTCGTTCAAAGGTGACAATACCGTCAATTTTGGCAAAAAGGGTGTAATCCTTTCCCACGCCAACGTTTTTCCCCGGATGCACCTTGGTTCCCAACTGTCGCACCAGGATATTGCCTGCTGAGACCTTTTGCCCGCCAAAACGCTTGATACCACGCCGCTGGCCGACGCTGTCGCGGCCGTTTCGTGAACTCCCACCTGCTTTCTTGTGTGCCATGGCTTTGTTACTCCTTAAAAGCTGCTCTATGCTGCCTTGATGGTATCAATCTTAAGTGCCGTATATTGCTGCCGATGGCCGCGTTTCCTTCGATAACGTTTCCGCCGTTTAAATTTAAAAACAAGGATCTTTTTGGCCTTCCCTTGCTCTACAATATGGCCGGTTACGGTCACATTAGGCAATGTCGGTTGGCCCACCTTCACGTTCTCGCCATCAGAAAACATAAGCACACGATCAAATGAGACGGGCGCACCCACCTCACCCGAGATCTTTTCAACCCTTATGGTTTGCCCTTCAGAGACCTGATACTGTTTTCCACCAGTAGATATCACAGCGTACATGATGACAACCTTCCTATCTTATAATATCCAAATTGCCTAAACCTTTGTAAATAAGAGATTTAAGCCGATTTTTAGATTCATTTAATTCATAAAGGGAAAATATTTATTTTACCAATATACTTAATATTGTCAAGTTAATTCTTGTGTATTTCATACATCTCGTACTGCTCAAGATGAAATTCCGGGTCAGGACGAATCATGATTTGCTTGCTCAACGACCTTTCCAAAGATTCCACCACATCCCGCTCTTCCCCCAACAGCATCTCGGCAACCTCTGGGTGTACCTTTAACGTGATACCCGGAGCCATCATCTCACCCGCCTCTCGACGCAGGTCTCGAAAGATATTATAACAAATCGTTCGCTTGGACTTGAGATATCCTTCCCCTTCACAGTAAAAACATGGTTCACAAAGCATACGATTGAGGGTTTCGCGGGTCCGCTTTCGGGTCATCTCAATCAGTCCCAGATCTGACATCGGGAGGACGTTTGTCTTACTCCGATCTTTTTTTAGGGCATCTTGTAAGGCATTAAAGACCCTTTCGCGGTTCGACTTCTTCTCCATATCAATAAAATCAATAATAATCAGACCCCCGATATCTCGAAGTCTGATTTGGTAAGCGATCTCCTTGACGGCCTCCAGGTTCGTTTTTAGGATCGTCTCTTCCAGGTTCCGCTTGCCCACAAACCGCCCGGTGTTCACATCAATGGCAACAAAGGCTTCGGTATGCTCAATGACGATATATCCGCCGGATTTGAGCCAGACCTTTTTTTTGAGAGCGCGGGAGATCTCTGATTCCAGATTGTAAGCGTCAAAAATCGGCTCATTGTCCTCGTAAAGCTCAACAGAATCTTTAAGCCTTGGCATGAACGTATCCAGAAACTGTAAGATTTGCTCGTATCCAGCCCTGGAATCAATCACCAGCTTGTCTACTTCCTGGGTAAAGAGATCCCGAACCGCACGGAGGGTCACATTGAGTTCTTGGTGCAACAACTTCGGCACCGATGCAGTGCTATTTTTCTTCTGGATCTCCTGCCACAGAGACACAAGAAAATTCATTTCATTGGCAAGCTTTTCCGAACTTACCCCTTCACTGACCGTCCTCGCAATGAGGCCGTAATTATCCGGCCGAAGAGCTGCGAGGGTTTCTCTGAGGCGCTTCCGCTCATTTTCATCTTCAATGCGCCGTGAAACCCCAATATGATCTGTGGTAGGCATGAGGACCAGAAAACGACCCGGCAGTGATATGCGAGATGTGATCCTGGCCCCTTTGCCCCCAATAGGGGCCTTGGAGACCTGTACCATAACCTCCTGTCCTTCATGAAGGAGCTCTTCGATCATGAAGTTTTGATCCAGGGAAAGGGGTCGTTCATCAGTGTCCAGTTCGGCCAAATCGTTTTCATCCTCTTCATGGGAGGACCGCATAAGGCCCTCAAACTCATGATAGTTGTTGAATACGTCGTCTACATAAATAAAAGCAGCCTGATTTAAGCCAATGTCAACAAAGGCTGCCTGCATCCCGGGAAGGACCCGCAGCACGCGTCCTTTGTAAATGTTGCCCGCAATGTCGGACTCCTTGGGTCTTTCGATGAACAGCTCCTGGGGATTGCCGTTTTCTACAAAGGCAACCCGCGTTTCGTGGTCAGTCGCGTTGATGATTAATTCTTTCGACATATTATGAACCTACAAACCAGAGCCATGTGGGTAAAAGGAATAGATTGCTACCAAAAAAATTATAATTCCAATAAGTTAAAGAAATTTTGATGTATAAATTTAACATAAAAAGAGAGGAATTTCAAATTTTTGTTTACCAAACGAATAAAATCGGATGGTATCATCATCAGCGACTTCCCTAAGCTTTGTTCTGTTTGTAGCAGCCATGGACGGAAAAGAAAAACAATCTCAGGGAGTGGGCCTTTTTGCTGGCGTCGGCCTGATCTCTTTATCAATCCTCATGCTCCAGGTCTGCTTGACACGCCTGTTCTCCGTGGCGCTTTGGCACCACTTTGCCTTCATGGTGGTGAGCATCGCCTTCCTGGGTTACGGTGCAAGCGGCACGTTTTTGATGATGGTGCCAAGGATCAATAACCTCTCCTTACGTCCAACCCTGGCATGGCTGGCGCTTGCTTTTTCCATGGCCACCCTCGCCGCTTACTGGGGCTCAAACATAATCCCCTTTGACCCGGCCCGGATCATCTGGGATCGCTATCAGTGGGTCTATCTACTGGGTTATTATGGTGTGCTGGCGATTCCGTTCTTCTTTGCGGGTCTCAGCCTTTCACTGGTTTACACGCGCAAGGCAGATGCTGTGAACCGGTTATATGCCTGCGACCTGGTAGGCGCGGGCCTGGGCTGCGTCACCATATTTTCGATGTATGCTTTTGCCGGAGCAGCAGGGGCGGTTTTAGCTGTTTGCCTTACAGCCGCCTTTGCCTCCCTGGCCTTTAGCGCCAACGGGTGGAAGGTCAATCTTGTACGCGGGGCCTGGATGGTGGTTTTATGCACCCTGATCATCACAAAGCCCGAGTTTCTCACCCTCAATATTTCGCCTTACAAGGCCCTGAATATAGCCCTCAGATACCCTGACGCACGAACCCTGGAAACCCGATGGCACCCGGCAGCCAGACTTGATGTGATTGAGAGCAAGGCGGTCCGCTTTGCGCCTGGCCTTAGCCTTGAGTTCCAGGGGAGCCTGCCCGAGCAGATGGGTCTTTGTCTGGACGGCGGGCATCTGAATGCAGTAACCCGCTTCAACGGCAATATGGATGACATCGCCTTTACGGCGTTTCTCCCAGCATCTTTGCCCTATGCCCTTGGAGAACCTGACAACGTGCTGATCATGGAACCCATGGGTGGCCTGGATATCCTCACCGCCCGTTATCATGGAGCAAAAAATATCGTCACCACGCATGGCAATCCACTGGTGCTCCATGTGATGCAGACCGTTCTCAAGGATTTCAGCGGCAAGCTTTATCAGACTCACGTAACACCCGTTGGGGAACAAGCAAGAAGCTTTCTTCTCAGAACCTCAAAACACTTTGATGTGATCCAGCTTCCCCTGACAGATAGCCTGGGAGCGATCTCCTCTGGACTTTATGGCCTGTCTGAGGACTACACACTTACGGTGGAGGCCTTCAAGGCCTATATCAATGCCCTCACACCTGAAGGGCTCCTGGCAGTGACCAGGTACCTCCTGCCACCGCCCCGATACGAGATCAGGCTGGTCGCCCTTGCGTGTGCGGCCCTTGAGGCCATGGGCATCGAGCATCCTGAAAGGCATATCGGGGCCATCAGGAGCTGGGGGGCCTTTACCCTGGTGGTCAAAAGGAACCCCTTTGAATCCCGTGACATTGAGCGGATCAAGGATTTTTGCCGTCGGCTTCATTTTGATCTGGTCCATTATCCGAACATGAGCAGGGCAGAGGCGAACCAATACAACCGCTTTCCAGGCCCTCTGTATCACGACATGATTCAAAAGGTCCTAAATGCTGCGGACCGAGACACTTTTTACAAAGCATACATGTTCGACGTGCGGCCTGTCACAGATAACAGGCCCTTCTTTTATCACAACTTCAGAATGGACAAAGTGGTTCCGTTGTTCCGTGCAGTAGGTAACAAGTGGCAGTTATTTCTGGAGGGAGGATACCTGGTTCACCTCATCTTCCTTCAGTCCCTTGTGATCAGCCTTGTTCTGATAACCCTGCCGTTAAAAAAGACCGGCCGCCCTGCTTCGTCCTGGTTTCTGGCCTACTTTGGACTGATCGGCCTTGGATTTATGCTGGTGGAAATCTGCCTGATTCAACGCTTCATCCTGTTTCTGGCAAGGCCTGTGTATGCCTTTTCAGTGGTTCTCTTTTCCGTGCTGGTGGCCTCTGGCCTTGGGAGTTATTATTCTAAGTACCGGTCAAACAGGCCACGCTGTCTGATCCTGGTCCCAGTGCTGATCGTGGCTTATGCCTTTGCCCTGGGCAGGCTCTTGATGGTTGCTATGGGGTGGCCCCTCTGGCTGCGCTCGGGGCTGGCCTTTGTGGCCATCCTGCCTTTGGGATTCATGCTCGGGATGTTTTTCCCTATGGGTATCCGCACCCTGAGCTTGGTTTTTGAGCGGGGGATCCCGTGGGCCTGGGCTGTCAATGGATGTGCTTCAGTGGTGGGTTCGGTGTTCGCCGTGGTGGTGGCCTTGGCCTATGGATTCAGGTCGGTTTTATGTCTTGCCGCCCTGGCCTATAGCCTTGCCCTTGTGGCGTTATCCCAAATGATGCGTTATAGACCCCGTGAGTAAGGTTCTCTTGCCACATGCCTGGATACAAAAGGAACAACACAGGAAATCCCCATCTACGCTTGCCGTTGACGCACTATTTTGGGGTTACTTTTCCAGAATCTTGCCCACCATGGGCACAAATGCTACCCCCAGTAGATGTTGCACCTCATTGCCTTTCGGGGTCTTGGTGATCTTAGTCAGGGTTTGATAATAGGTCGTACTACCCAGGGGGAGGAGGAGGCGGCCACCCACTTTGAGTTGTTCCAGAAGCGGCGGAGGGACATGGTTGGCGGCTGCTGTGACCATGATGGCGTCAAATGGTCCATATTCGGGCCATCCAAAGTATCCATCCCCGTGCTTGACCCTGATCTTCTCATAACCCAGGGCCTTAAGGCGCTTTGAGGCGCTTTCAGCCAGTCCTTTTCGAATTTCAATGCTCCAGACCCGATCTGTGAAATGGCTGAGCACAGCGGCCTGATAACCTGAGCCCGTACCGATTTCAAGGACCTTTTCCCCGGGCTGTATATCGAGGATCTGCGTCATCAGGGCCACGATGTACGGCTGTGAGATGGTTTGACCTTCCCCGATAGGGATCGGGTGATCCACGTATGCCTGGGAAGCATGTCCGGGAGGCACAAAAAGGTGCCGCTTGACCGTGCCCATGACCTCAAGGACCTTGGGATCCGTGATGTCCCGGGCCTTAAGCTGGTGCAAAACCATGCGCTGGCGTGCAGAGGCATATGGATCACCAGATTCACAAAGTGCAGGCAGGGATAGAGATCCTGCTATGATACATAGGAGACCAAAAATCGCTGAAAAGGGACATTTTGTCATGCGATTTTCCAACCCTGAAATCCTCTGTTCCAAGAAGTTTCCAAACATGTTTTGCGAATATCTCCTGCTGATATCCTGTTTACCACAGAAAGGGCACGGAAAAAAGCTCTCTCTCGGAACGGTGATCCCATGGTCCTTTTACTTGATTTGTCCTTCCCTTTTTGTTAGGGGACTTGCCGTACTTTCAAAAAAATTACGGAAAGGAACGCTATGAAGGAAAGAACTTTGTCGATTATTAAGCCGGATGGTGTTGCAAGGGGCCTCATTGGCGAAGTGATCAGGCGATTTGAGCAGGCCGGTTTTAAGATTATTGCCATGAAAATGGTTCACATGACAAAACAACAGGCAGAAGGTTTCTATGCTGTGCATAAGGAACGTCCCTTTTTTGAGAGTTTGACGAACTTTATGTGTTCCGGGCCTTCGGTGGTGATGGTCCTTGAGGGAGAAAACGTGATCGCCAGAAACCGTGAACTGATGGGCGCCACCAATTATAAGGAGGCAGCCGAGGGGACCATTCGTCGCGAGTTTGCCACGGACATTGAAAAGAATGTGGTCCACGGCTCTGACAGCCCTGAGACCGCGGCATTCGAGATAGGCTACTTCTTCAATGCCTTTGAACTGGTTGGGGGATGAAGCAAAATGATGCAACAGTTCACGAGGTCCTTTTGTCTCTCGCAGAGTGCAGAGAACCCCGTTAGATAGAACAAAAACTTGATTTGCAGGTTCTATAGAGCTGGAAATACATTTATAGTTTAAGGCTATCATATTATCTAACGAGGCAAGGAGTTTTTGAGTTGAATCCTTGAAAGGGGGATCCAGCTCAAACGGTCACCCTCCTATTGCGGGTCATGTTTCACTCACCCAAATGCCTGTATGGCTGATCCATGTTGGCACACCCCAGGTTACAAATGCCACGGCCCGTCTTTGGCGAAAGGGTTTGGCCTGATTTTACCCCTCAAAAAATTATGCCAAAAAAAGCGATTCGCACTGTGATCTCCGTAAGCCTAAGCGACCGGAAGGGAGCGGGCGAGAAAAAAATTAACACAGTGATCAGATACTAGCCGTGCCCATGTCTTTGCGCGTAAATCTCAATAACATTGCCATTGTACTGCATCGACCGGGGTCGCCTGAAAACATAGGCGCGGCCGCTCGTGCAGCTTGCAATATGGGGATCAGCCAACTCATTGTGGTGGCTCCCCGGAATTGCGATCTGACCCGGATACTCAAGATGGCCACCCATTTTGCGGCTGACCTTGTAGAGGAAATGGAAGTCTTTGACGACCTGGAAACAGCCCTCGCCCCCTTTCAATACGTGGTGGGGACCACGGCACGCGTGGGGCGACGACGACCGACCATTCCAGACCCCCGAAAGCTGGCTGAAAAACTCATTCCCATATCCCAGCAAAACCGTATCGCCCTTGTTTTTGGGCCCGAAAACTGGGGCCTGACAAATGCCGAATTAAGGCTATGTCACGTCGTGGTGACCATCCCCACTGCCGAGTTTGCATCATTGAACCTGGCCCAGGCCGTGATGATCCTTTGCTATGAGGTCTTTCTGGCAAGCCGGGAGGATACCCAGAGCTTTACGTCCCGACTGGCCACCCATCACGAACTTGAGGCCATGTATGAACAACTAAAAGAGACCTTCGTCAACATCAGCTTTATCAATCCCGAAAATTCTGACTATTGGATGCAGCGAGTGCGACGTTTTTTCTCTCGGGTAGACATGCAGGCACGGGATGTCAGGATGATCCGGGGCATATGCCGCCAGATCGAGTGGTATGGCTCAAGAAAGGAAAAATGACAAAAATTAAATACCAAATGAAGCTCAAAATGCCAATGACCCACTTCCATCCTGTCATCCTCGAAAACCAGCAAGGCTGATTTTAGAGAAAAAGAAAAGACTCAAAAACAAGGATTTTGGCATTGGTCCCTGGGAATTGATTTGGCATTGGGATTTTGTCATTTAAACTTGCCCCATTGACCGGCCTGTTCCCCGGACGCGAAGCGCTGCCGTCAGGCAGAACCCCCGTGCGGAAGCGCAGGGAGGCTTCACTCAGGGCGAGAAAACCCTGTTATTGATTACCGAGAATGACAATACCTGCCCCGAACCTGCCCGTCTTTCCCTTCTCCTGTCGGTAAGAAAAGAACAAATCGGAATGGTGGCAGGTGCATATCCTTGCCACCTCTATGTTGTTCTCGGGGATACCGGCCTGGACAAGCTGCCTTAGATTGGCTGTCCACAAATCAAAGTATCTCTTGCTGTCTGCAGACTCGTTTCTGATTAAGCCCGCCTTGATCCTGAAAACGTGCTCGACCTCCGAGACAACCTCTTGCCCGACTTCATAGCAACATGGTCCAATAGATGGGCCGATGCCGACAACCACATCTTTGGGCGAGCAACCAAAGTCTTCCTGGAAGACCTTCACGGTCTTTTGGGCCACCCGTTGTAGCGTGCCTTGCCACCCAGCATGGGCCGCCCCGATCACCCGCTTTGAAGGGTCATAAAATAGAATCGGCACACAGTCGGCCACAAGGATCATAAGGCAAATATTCGGTATATGGGTCACCATGGCATCTGTTCCATTGATGGCGTCTTCGTAATCGGTTGCGCCTTTGCCTCGCAATGGTTCTGATATAATCTTGACATGCGCGTCATGAACCTGCTTGGCAGTGGTCAGGTTGGTCAGTGGTATGCCAAGGGCCTCGACAAGTCGTTTGCGGTTCTTCAGCACGTTTTGGGGCTCATCTCCGACATTGAATGATAGATTCAAGGCGTCATAGGGCGGGTGACTGTGACCACCTATGCGCGTCGCGACAAAGTGGCGGATTGATTGATGTCCCATGAGGTTTTCGAAAAACCATATGGGTAATGAATGAATCTTCTTCTCAATCATAACAGTCTTACTTGAAGCTGGTCGGTTATGGATGTCCCCGATTTCTTGCCGTGACTTTTTACTAAGGAGAGCATAATATTGTTTGCAATAAAAAATGCAGAGATGCTTGGGCAATAGTCTGGTAACAGGCTGTTGCCCAAGCAAAAATTCCTTTGAGCGGTCATTAAAAGGTTTTTTGCTAATAAATCTTGGCGAAGCGGAAGATTAGCGATCTCAACTGTTTGAACCCGAAGGGTGAGTTTAGCGCAAAGGTTGCACCTGACGGCTTAAACAGAAGCACGACGTGCGAGATCGCCTGGAGCGAGCCTTAGATTTATCAAAAAACGTTTTAGACAAGCGAAAAGGGATTCGGGCAACAGCCCGGTAAGATTTGGCCCTAAGACGCCTCGTTAGGTTGATTCAACAACCATGGCAATTGTCCTTTTGGTCGCTTCCTGGAGCCTCTTTATCAGGGACATGATAAGTCCTTTTAACTGTGGAGACAGCATTTGCCAATCAGTAATCAGTCGTTCGGTGTCCAGGATACCTACCTGGACAGGGCCATCTGCTATGACCGATGCAGTTCGAGTCACTTCGCCCTCCTGAAAAAAGGCGATTTCTCCAAAAATGGCCCCTTCTTTCAGGGTATTTACGGTCACCATCCCGTTGGGCGTTCTTTTCTTTACCTTGACCTGGCCTTCCAGAACCACGTAAACCCAATATGCGTTGCTCCCTTCCTCAATAATGACCGCATTTTCTGGGTAGTTTTCCTCATTTGCCACATACTCATATACCAGAGGATCGATAGCCATCGTCGATAGCTCCTTGTTAGGGCATTAAGAAAAAACCCAGCCTTTTTCTGGCCTCATCTGTCATGTCAGTAAAGGACATGCCCATAGAAAGCCTTCCCGGGGCCCGGGCGCTTTTAATAGATACGATTTTTGCAGTAACGTCCAGTTCTTTGCGGTTGGGGAGAACGGTACTAATGAAGAATTCATCGCCTGGCTGATGAGAGAAATTGAGCCTATTCGTGGCGTTTACCTCCAATCCAATTCCGCTCATGCTTATGTCTTTAATCCGGCCCAACAGACGAAGCTTTGCCGAGCCGCCTACAGGCCGATAAACACATTCGTGGTCCCACTCCTTTCGGTAAAAAAGCCTCTGAGAGGCCTGGAGGTCCTTTTGTGCCAGTCCTTTTATTTCAGCTCTTTTGGCAATCAACTCCCCGATGGCCTTGTTCATTCGCATAAGACGCTTCAAGGCCTGGTTCGCGATGTATTTGAGGATGGGTGGCATCTCCTCATATTCCTTTGAGAGTCTGGTAGGATGCCATACCTCCAATTCACAATCCTCAAGGGCCCTTGCAGAGGCGGAGCGGGGTTCGGTGCTCCCGGTCAGGAATGTCATCTCACCAATGAATTCGCCCGGCCCCAGTGTGGCCAAGTTAACCTCCGTGTTTCCAGATTGAGTGGAAATCCGTACTTTGCCATCAATGATCTTATAGATTGAGATTCCGTAGTCGCCTTCTTTAATAATCAAGTCACCGCTTTTATATTGAAGACAGATGGGAGGAGGAACCTTCTCTTTATCTTTCGCCATATGTGCTACTGTCCTATTATTGACGAAATAGATGAGTTGACGTGTGAGAGTGTATTTGAAAAATCAATGGATGCAGTTGAGTAGTTCAAAATGGCCGAAATGATGTTGCGATATCAAAAGTATCTCGAAACTTTTCGGGTGTCGTCTCAGTTACGTGTAGATATCTTTACGATCCATAGTCAGACATTATCTCAGTGGCCTGGAAGAAACTTATACCTTAATCGAGCCAAAAATCTGCTTCCATCCGCCGTAAACAAAGAACGGACAGAATATGTAGCCCAATCAATTGAATCACCAAAACACGTTAATAGGTGATTTACAAAAACCGTACTGATCGTCCTAGACGCTTTTGTAGGTAAGCACTTTATCAGAATGTGAAACGGCACTTTCACCCGATTAAGGTTATAAGTTTTGGAGGAAAAATCCGGGACGTTAGTGAAATTTTAACCTTTAGCTCATTTCAAGAACCTCCTCTGGTCATTTCTTGCTATGCGTACCATGGTGATTCCTTAACAAAAACTTATTCTTATATCAACAAGAGTCATTCCCCCAGAATTTCCCCAAAATTGTCGAACTTGATGTCATCCTCAGCATCATAAGGGGTTGCATAAAATTCGATTACCTGTGACGGCGTAATTGCCTGGAATTTGTGGGCACACATGGGGTGAATTGTCACTTTCTGGCCAGCAGTGACTTCTATGACATCATTTTCTTGGGTTTCCATATCCCAAAGCAATATGCGCAAATTACCAGAGACGATATAGAAGTCTTCAATTTTCTTCTTGTGATAGTGCCCACCTCGAAAAAAGTCTGGGCCAGGGTTAAGGGTAAAGAAGGTAATATGCCTGATTTCTTCTCCGTCTGCCAAAAGAACCAGTTCTCCGCGGTCTTCCAGCACACGCTTTTTTCGCCGAAATTCTTTTGTGATGGGGATGTCTTCTACCATAAATTTATCATTAAGCATTGTTTTTCTGCAACAGGCTGGGAAAGGAATTTTTGTTTGGGCAACAGCCTGTTTAACCTCTAAAAACAAGAAAATGGGAAGGCCTAACGCATAGAGCTTTATCCATCATTGTGGACAAAACATGTTGAGCTGAACCGCTTATAAACTATAAGTTATCATTTTCTAAGGGGATTGTAAAGGGGCGCTTCTTTTTAAAGGGATGCAGAGGGCTGAGAGCTGAAACGTGGTTGTTTGGGCTACGGTTTGTAAGGACCCGGCCCTTTGAGACCTTTGTGTTGCGTTTTGTCTTGACATAAAATTCTATTTTAAATATATATTAAGTGCTTAAGTTTATATATTACAATGGAGGGCTAAATGAGGACCCTTATAGATATAGACAACGACCTGATGAAGGACCTCTTGAGAGAAGCTAACACAGGGGTTAAAAAAGAGGCTATTGTTTTGGCCATAAAGACCTACCTTAATGTTAAAAGGAGAGAGAGGCTAGCTTCCCTCATAGGAAATTATAATTTTGGATATACCTTAGAAGAACTAGAAAAAACGAGACAGGATGGATAAGGTCATTATAGATACCTCTGCCTGGATTGAATCTTTTCGCCCCCAATGTGATCGTGGACTCAGTAATCTTGTAAAAAATTTGATCATTAAGGGAAATGTCCTACTCCCCGGCATCATAAAGACGGAACTCTTGAGAGGCACAAAAAACAAAAGAGAATACAATAGGTTGAACGACTTGTTAAAAGGGCTGATATACCTGCCGGCACAGGGAGAATTTTGGGAAAGATTATCTGAGTTTTCTTTTGAGCTATTTAGAAAGGGCGTTGTTGTGCCATTGATTGATACATATATCGCCCTGCTCTGCATTGAAAATGATGCGTCAATCCTTCACAGAGACAAACACTTTGACTTGATAGCCCAAAAGTCCTCCTTAAAGGTTTTGTTTTAATCGTTTAAGATTAGAAATAAGATTAGAAAGCAAAGGCGAGACATCAATGACGATGAAAGTAGGATTTCTGAAAAAGCCTGGTACAAAAGAACGCGTCAAAACCCCTTCTGTGGTAAAGCGTCTTAACGCCGAGGTGCGGGTGCGGGTGGAGCGGATTAAGCTCGTTGCCCTCGACGTGGATGGGGTCATGACCGACGGCCGGCTTTACTATCACGATGACGGCACCGAGTCCAAGGCATTTGATGTCAGGGACGGCCACGGGACAAAGATGCTAAAGCAGGCTGGCATAGAGACGGTCGTGATTTCCGGCAGAAATTCTCCCATGGTAGACAGGAGAGCCGCGGATATAGGTATCACCGAAGTCTTCCAGGGGGTGAGGGACAAGGTCCCGATCCTTGAGAAGATCCTCTCCAAAAGGGGCCTCAAGTTCGAGGAGGTTGCTTTTGTGGGCGATGATGTGGTGGATTTGACCACCATGAACCGGGTAGGTCTCGCTGTTGCTGTGGCCGATGCCTCGGAGTACCTTTTCGATGTAGCCCATTACGTGACCCTGGCGACCGGCGGCAGAGGTGCTGTCAGAGAAGTGGCCGAGTTGATCCTCGGGGTCCAGGGATTGTGGAATAAGGTCGCGGCTTCATACTTTGACTAGAAGCTGTTTCAAAAACCTGAGACCTTTTCCTTTGTCTGGTTGACCGTTTTTGACCGGCCCGCTCCTCGGGATGACACCTAAGTGACCGAAAACCGGGCAGCCTCTCCCAGTTCTTCCTCAATCCTCAACAGTTGGTTATACTTGGCAATACGGTCTGTTCGGGAGGCAGAGCCTGTTTTGATCTGCCCGGCGTTCAAGCCGACAGCCAGGTCAGCGATAAAGGTATCTTCGGTTTCCCCTGACCGGTGGGAAATGATGGTTTCATATCCTGCATCTCTTGCCATGGCCACGGTGCCCAGGGTCTCGGTCAGGGTGCCAATCTGGTTCAGTTTAATCAAGATGGCGTTGGCAATGCCACGATTGATCCCCTTCTCAAATATCTTGGAATTGGTGACGAAAATATCATCCCCGACAATCTGTATTTTGGTATCCAGGCGTTCAGTCATCATTTCCCATCCCAGCCAGTCCTGTTCGGCCAAGCCATCCTCAATGGAAATGATGGGATAGGTTTCTATCAGCTTCTCATAGTAGTCGATCATGGCCTTGGCATCCTTGCCCTTTTTTCCTTCACCCTTTAAAACATACTTTCCCTTGTAGTAAAACTCACTGGCCGCCGCATCCAAAGCAAGGGCCATATCTGTGCCTGGTTTATAACCGGCCTTTTCAATGGCTGTCATCACAAACCGGATGGCCTCCTCGTTGGAATCGAGATTCGGGGCAAAACCACCTTCATCGCCAACCGCCACATTGTGACCACCCGCCTTTAAAACCGCCTTTAACTGGTGGAAGGTCTCCACCCCCATCCTGATCGCCTCTGAAAAGCTGTCGGCCCCCATGGGAACAATCATGAATTCCTGAATGTCCAAGTTGTTGGCAGCATGGGCACCCCCGTTGATGATATTCATCATCGGAACAGGAAGGACATTCGCATTTATCCCGCCGATGTAACGATACAGGGGTATCTGAAGGGCATTGGCTGCGGCCCTGGCTGCAGCCAGGGATACACCGAGAATGGCATTGGCCCCCAGCTTTGACTTGTTGGGTGTGCCATCAAGCTCTATGAGGCAGCGGTCCAGACTCGCCTGGTCTGCAGCATCCATACCCATGATCTCAGGGGCGATGTTTAGGATCACATTTGAAACAGCCTTTGATACGCCTTTCCCGCCATAACGCTTCTGGCGCTTGTCTCGCAATTCCAGGGCCTCTCGCTTCCCTGTGGAAGCGCCAGAGGGCACGGCTGCCCGTCCCGTGGCACCGCAGGCAACCGTCACGTCTACCTCCACCGTTGGGTTGCCTCGCGAATCCAGGATCTCCCTTGCGGTCACATCAATGATTTCAGTCATCATATCTCCCCTTCCTCCACATAGGATTAAATACCGTTTCCCCCGGGGAATGCTTTTTCTCCAGGTGCCCGGGGCAGTGAATGGATCATAAATTTTATGATGAATGCTGTCAATCCTTAAACAGGCTGCGGGGTAAACATCTTTCAAGACCAAGGGGGGCTACAACTTCAATTGTCGCGATTTGGACAGCACGCGCTTGATCCTTGACTTGGGTCTGAAAACTCGTTAATAGGCATCCTATGAAGCAAGAACTTTCCGCGCTGCTGCAGCAAGCCGTAGAAGCTGCCTTTGCTGCCGGCCATCTTCGACCTACCGGGCTGCCCCCCGTTGAACTGGAAACGCCTAAGATTGCAACCCATGGCGACTTCAGCACCAATGTGGCCATGACCATGGCTGCAAGCCAAAAAAGGGCCCCGCAGGAGATTGCAGGGATCATCTTGGATCATATTGAGGACCCTGATCATTTGCTCTCAAAGACTGAGGTGGCCGGACCGGGTTTCATCAATTTTTTCATTGCCCGGGAGAAGTGGTACGAGGTTCTCAAGGCCGTGCATAAGAAGGACACAGCTTACGGCACCTCACAGGTAGGCCTTGGAAAGCGGATACAGATCGAATTTGTCAGTGCCAATCCCACGGGGCCCCTCCACGTCGGCCATGGGCGTTGCGCTGCAGTGGGCGATACCTTGGCAGCCATATTGAAAGCAGTGGGTTACGAGGTGGAAAAGGAGTACTATGTCAATGACTCCGGACGTCAGATATATACCCTGGGACGCTCCGTTTTTCTTCGTTACTGCCAGCTTCTTGGAAATACCATAGATTTCCCGGCGGATTGTTACCAGGGAGAATATATCCAGGACCTGGCCCGGATGTTAATCGATCGTGAGGGTGAGCGCTTGCTGGACATGCCTGAGGAGGAAGCCGTCATGATCTGCGCAAAATTTGCAGCCGATGAGATCCTTGCAGGGATTCGGCAAGACCTGGAAACATTTGGTGTGTCCTTGGACCAATGGTTCAGCGAACAGTCCCTGTATGACTCAGGCGCTGTTGAAGCGGTCATTCAAGACCTTAAGAGCCAGGATATCATCTATGAACATGACGGGGCACTTTGGTTTCGGACAACGGACTTTGGCGACGAAAAGGATCGGGTGGTGGTTCGGGCCAATGGGACAACAACGTACTTTGCCCCGGACATTGCTTACCATAAGGACAAGTTTGAACGAAAGTTCGACTGTATTATTAATATCTGGGGAGCAGACCACCACGGTTATGTTCCTCGCATTTCAGCTTCGATTCAAGCCATGGGGTACGACAAGGCGCAGTGCCGGATCGTCCTTGTGCAACTGGTCAATCTGCTTCGAGGTGGCAAGCCTGTTGCCATGTCTACACGGGCTGGCGAATTCGTCACCTTAAAGGAAGTCGTGGACGAAGTGGGCCGGGATGCGGCACGCTTTTTATTTTTGTGGCGTCATCACGAGAGTCCGCTTGACTTTGATCTGGAGCTGGCCAAACAGCAGTCGAATGAAAATCCGGTGTATTATGTGCAATACGTGCATGCAAGAATTTCCAATATCCTCAGGAAGGCCGCGGAACGGGGTTATAAGGAGATTGACTGGCACGACGACTTCCATGAGATATTGACGCTGCCTGAGGAAATTCAGCTGATTAAGCTCATGTCCCGTTATCCAGAGGTCGTGGCCTTAAGCGCCCGCTTGATGGAACCGCATCGTGTTCCGTTCTACCTGAAAGAATTGGCAGCAGCCTTTCATGCTTACTATCACGACCGCAACAAGCATAAGGTCGTCAGTGATGACGCCAAGCTCTCGGCAGCCAGACTGTACCTGGTCTCAGCGATCCGGATCATTATAAGGAATGGGCTCACCCTGATGGGTGTGTCAGCACCAGACATAATGTAGCAAGGTTACCTTTGCATGGGCAAGACATCAAATAAAAAAGCACCAGGGAAAGGGAGCCGGTTTCCCCTTCAGCTCACCCGCAAACAGCTTTTTCTTTGGCTGGGGATTGCCTTCCTTGCGATGGCCTGGATGTTTATCCTGGGTATTATCGTAGGACGCGGTCTTTCTCCGGTCCGTTTTGACCTGCAGAAACTCAAGAAAGAGCTGATAGTCCTAAAAGGGGAGGCCTTGAAAAAAGAGCGGGCACGCTTTAAGATTGGGATAGATAACCCTACCGGAAAATCGGACCTTGATTTTTACGAGATCCTAACAGACAAAAAGGAAGAGGCCCGGTCGAAGTTTGCAAAAGCTCGAAAAGCTCGCAAGAAGAGTGCAAAGGGCCCTGCAAAACCCCCAAAACGCTCTGAAGTCAACAAGACAGGCTGGCAGGGGCTCTTGACCATCCAGGTCGCATCCTTCAAGAGTGCCGAGACGGCCAGGCAGATGGCAGTCAGTCTTAAACGTAAAGGGTATGATGCCTATGTAGTCACTGTCAACGTACCTGAAAAAGGGCCCTATCATCGGGTCCGGGTCGGTCACTTTCAGGATTCCAGCGAGGCCGGTCGGGAGGCTGTCAGGCTGAAGCAGGAAAAGCTTGAAGCGATCATTGTACGCGAGTAAAAGGTCTGTAGACTATAGACACGTCACCCAAAGGAGATATTTATTGTCATGAAGATTACCAAGGAAGAGGTCGTCCATGTGGCAAAATTGGCGCGACTGAATCTTGATGAGGACGCCATAGCACTATATACCAAGCAACTGGGAGACATCCTAACCTATATGGAGGCCCTCAACCGTGTTGACACCGAGGATGTACGTCCCACCTCTCATGCCATTTTTATAAACAACGCGTTTCGAGAGGATGAGGTCAAGCCCTCCATGCCTGTGGAGCGTGCCTTGGCAAATGCCCCAGAGTCTGAGGACGGAGGTTTTATTGTTCCAAAGGTAATAGGGTAGCTGTTACTGGTATATTAGAAAAAGTAGGTCTTTAAGATGGAACTGTGCCGATTAACCATACACGAGGCCCATGACCTCCTGATAAAGGGAGAAATCAGTTCTGTAGAGCTTACCTCGGCGGTTTTTGATCGCATAGAGCAGGTTGAGGACAGGATCGGCGCCTACATTACGTTGGTGAAGGACCGGGCCATGGCTGAAGCTGAAGCTGCAGACGAGATGATCAGGCAGGGCAAAGGTGGCCCGCTCACAGGGATCCCGCTGGCTATTAAAGATCTTCTCTGCACAGAGGGAATCAAAACGACTTGTGGGTCTAAGATATTGGAAAACTTCATCCCACCTTATAGCAGCACGGTCGTGAATAAACTCAAGGATGCCCGTGCTGTCATTGTCGGGAAAACCAATATGGATGAATTCGGGATGGGTTCCTCCACGGAACACTCAGCCTTTATGGTCACCCGGAACCCGTGGGATCTGACGCGGATTCCCGGAGGCTCCAGCGGGGGATCGGCAGCAGCAGTGGCCGCTGATGAGTGCATTGCAGCGATTGGTACCGATACAGGTGGTTCCATCCGACAGCCGGCTTCCCATTGTGGTGTCGTGGGCCTAAAACCGACCTACGGTCGGGTTTCCCGTTTTGGCCTTGTCGCATTTGCCTCCTCCCTTGACCAGATTGGCCCCATCACCAAAGACGTGACCGATTGCGCGATCCTCATGAATACAATCTGTGGCTATGATCCGAATGACTCAACATCTGTGCCGCGCGAGGTTCCGGACTATACGAAAGTACTGCAGGCAGGGCTCAAGGGATTCGTGGTTGGCATACCCACGGAGTATTTTGCAGGAGGCCTGGATGAGGATGTGGCGCAGGCGGTTCATGCCGCGATTAAGGTGATCGAGGGCCTTGGGGCAACCTGCAAGTCTGTCTCGCTTCCCCATACCGAATATGCTGTGGCTGTCTATTATCTGATCGCACCTGCTGAGGCAAGCTCGAACCTGGCACGATACGATGGCGTGAGATACGGGTTTCGAGACAAGGGAGCTGAAGCGTTGATTCAAATGTATCGAGATACCCGGTCAAAAGGATTCGGATCTGAGGTACAGCGACGGATCATCATCGGGACTTATGCCCTGTCGGCAGGATACTATGATGCTTACTACGGAAAGGCTTCCCAGGTCCGGACCCTGATTATGCAAGACTTCAATCAAGCCTTTGAAACCTGCGATGTGTTGCTTGCACCAGTGGCCCCCACACCTGCCTTTAACCTTGGCGAAAAACTGGACGATCCCCTTGCCATGTATCTGTCAGACATCTTTACCCTACCCCCCAGCTTGGCTGGAATAACAGGAATTTCACTACCGTGCGGATTCAGCAAGGATGGGCTCCCGATCGGGCTGCAGATTCTGAGCAAACACTTTGATGAGGAAAAGCTCATCAGGGTGGCATACAATTTTGAACAGGAAACGGATTTCCATACCAAAAGACCCAACCTCTGAGAACTCTGTGAGAGGGGATATCCTCCCTATCATGAGTGACCATACAAACATACCTGAAGCGAGAAAGGCAGGATAACATGAGCATACAGCCTGAAGGCGAAGAGTTAAGAAAGGCAACAAAGTGGATATCAGACAAGCTTCGCTATGAATCAAATGTGAGCTTGGCTAAGGCAATCGAGGAGGCGTGTGTGAAGTTTGACCTGTCACCAAAAGATGCTGAATTTCTTATGCGCTTTTTCTCTGAGAAGGACCAAGGCCAGGAGGCTTAAAGCCAAGATTTCAATCTGAGAGATGTCCCGCATAAAAATCCTTCCTGAAGTATTGTCCAACAAGATCGCTGCTGGTGAGGTGGTTGAGCGTCCAGCCTCGGTGGTAAAGGAACTCGTTGAGAATGCCATTGACGCCGAAAGCACCAAGGTGGTGGTGGAGATCAAGAAGGGTGGACGCGCCCTCATTCGCGTTTCTGATAACGGCATTGGTATGGATCGTGACAATGCCCTCCTTTCCATAGAGCGTTATGCAACCAGCAAGATCTATGACGAAGAAAGTCTTTTTTCCATAGCCACGCTTGGATTCAGGGGAGAGGCCCTTCCAAGCATCGCATCTGTTTCAGACATGGAGATGGTGACCAGGGTGGCATCATCAGACGTGGGCACGCGAGTCATTGTTGAAGGCGGAAAAATCAAGACCGTTGCTGAGATCGGGGCCCCTAAGGGAACCATGGTTTCGGTCAATCGTTTGTTTTTCAACACGCCTGCCAGGCGCAAATACCTAAAGACGGAGCAGACCGAGATGGGTCATATTAGCGATACAGTGACACGCATGGCCCTTGCCTGGCCTGGTATCCACTTTAAGTTTTTACACAACGGAAGGGTCCTTGGGAACTGGGGTCCCACCTCAAACCCCCTGCATCGCATAGTCGATGTCCTAGGGGGAGATTTGGTAGACCGTTTATATGAAGTGGACCACAAGGGCGGCAACGTCCGGGTCCACGGGTTTGTGGCCTCTCCGAACATCACACGAACAACCTCGCGGGGATTATACGTTTATGTGAATGGGCGGTTTGTGCGGGACAAGATGCTCGACCATGCTATCAGGGAGGGCTATGCAGGTCACCTGATGAAAGGGAAGTTCCCCGTGGTAGTGCTGTTTGTGACACTGCCGTACGATCAGGTGGATGTCAACGTTCATCCCACCAAAAGCTCGGTTCGGTTTGAAGCGCCAAGGCAGGTCTATGACACTGTTTCAAAGGGTGTAACAGCAACACTTCAGGCCCTAAACCGCCTCAAATGGGGCCACACGCCCCTGCCCAAGCCTGTGCGACCCCGGCGTTACACGATTTCTCCACCGTATGGTAAAATCAGCGAACCCACAGCCAAACCCTTGCCCGTCTCTGACAGCCGCCCCCTTGATGACACGCCTCGCCTGTGGCCGGAAAGATCCTTTGCTTCTCTCAGGGTGATTGGCCAGCTTTACAACACCTATATCGTGTGCGAATCTGAAGATGGTTTGGTCCTCATCGATCAGCATGCCGCCCATGAACGGGTGGTTTTTGAATCGCTCAAGGCGGCCTATAGCGACTCAGACGTTGCCAGCCAAGGCCTGCTCATCCCTGAAAGGCTGGAGTTGAGTCATCGGGAAGCCAGTATCCTGGACACCCTGTTGAAAGACCTGGGAAACATTGGCCTGGAAATAGAACCGTTTGGGGGAAGGACTTACCTGGTGAAGGCTGTCCCGGACATCCTGGCGGGTAAGCCTATGAAGCCCCTTGTTCTGGAAATTATAGAAAAGGTCGCTGAAATCGGTCTTGCCACTGGACTCCATCGCGCAGTGGATGAGTGCCTGACGATTATGGCCTGCCACGGGGCCATCAGGGCCAATGAAAAGCTGTCGGATGAAGAGATGAGCACCCTCCTAAAACAATTGGATACCCTTCAACATGCCACCCATTGTCCCCATGGTCGTCCGGTCCTGGTTCACCGAAGCCTGCGCCAAATCGAAAAGGACTTTAAGCGTATCGTCTGAGATGCAGAAATTCTTTCAGCCCTTACGTTTTCTTTTTTCCTTTGTACCCTTTTTTCTGGCCAGGGCTTTTACCCTCATCAGTCCCGGGCTGTTGTGAAAATACATCAGGCTGGAAGCATATCCCTCTTGGATAAAATATGTTTCCAAGGTATTGAAAAGTATAGGACGGCTTGGCCAGGTGTATCTTTTTTCTCTGCGTTTCAGCTTTTCCCATGCTTTTAGCGCCCGGGGGTCCTTGTCAAATACCGCTCTTCTAGCATGCTCGCAGAGAAACATCTCACAGACGATCGGCTTTACTCGCCAGAGGCAACCATTTTTTCCAAGATACACACACTTCGGGCCAAGGTTCGGAACACGAAGGACCTGCAGCAGCCTGTCCATCTCGTTGCCTGACGACATCAGAACATTGATGACCACATCAGCAAAAAAGGTGATAATCCCTTCACGATTGCAGCATGCACTATAATGATTTTGGTAGCACTTCTGGGTGCAGACTTTTGAAAAACGGTGTCGAAAGAACTGGTCCACTTCCTTCCTAAATCGCAGATAGCTTCTTATCCTTGCTTTCAGCCTTGCCAGTTCAGAAGGCGAAAGCGTTTTGAGATGGTTGCGTACCAACACAATCGCTTTGAACTGTTCCTGATGATAGTCGCTCATGGAGATTCCTCACGCTTTAACCGGCATGTTTCTTGGTTTGCCTCTTGGTGGTGACGCTGGTCAAGCTTGGCACAGGATTAAATAAATCGCATTCAGATCCTTCCCTTCGACAGGTTCCATAACCAACACGTCGCTTTCTTTATCGATTACTTGGTACCAGTGTCTCGCGCCCGGGAAGCAGGCCGGTTAAAAGCAGCCTTAATGTTAGCGCGAGCCATGGGTCAGCCATCCAAGAAAAGGGTTAATGGAATAACATGGAGTTCACTGGATACGACTTGGGTCATGCCGAGTTGCCAGTTTGTGCACCTGGCGCGCCCATTTAGTAGTTGCTCAATTTCCTGAACTAGCCCGGTGGTATTTATAATTGGATGACGAGAGAATATTTCCGGTAGTCCAAAGGTAAGATGACAAGCCAGACATTTGTCTGGCCGCTGCTTCAGGTGAAACTCGAACTGTAGTTTGTTTTGGCTATGCCCCTTGAATTCCAACGCTATATCAAAAGCACCTTCTGTTGCATCCCCGTAAAGGGCATCAAAAAACTGGTCTGCCCGGCCTGGTGGAAATAGCTTTTGCAAAACATCCCGGGTGAACATATCGTTATGGTTCTCTGTTGCCATAATCAATCAACTCCTCCAATTAAAACAGTTATGAAAAGGCACATGGTAAGATTAACTAATCTAGGTGCCTTTTCAGGTTGATTCGGCATTATGTTTATTTTGACTTTCGCTTTGAAGCCAGGGCCTTTATCTCCTGACGAATGAGCTTCTTTCTAGACCAGCGATCGAGCTTCCCGATCAGGCCATATTCATAGGCCTGGTCCACCTTTTGTTCCTGGAGCTTGAGGCCCTCAGGACTGCGCATGGCTGCCTGCAAACACGACTTGGCATGAGGGCACTTCATGCATTCGGGCGGGCTTGTGCGTATCCCCTCCTCGTCCACAGGAAAAACCGTGTCAAGCTGACCAAAGCACTCTGGCGGATCTGTCTCGTTATCAATCATCTTGATACGTGGTCAGGGAGGTATCACGGGAAATCATTATCAGTAGGGAACTGTCTTGCTAATCAATTTTAACAAGCCTTTGCTCAAAGATGGCAATTGTGGGATCAATACCGTCCGCCGCAGGCTGACCTGATCGTCGTCTTCTGATCAGGAAAAACAAATCTCCCTCTATGTTCCCAGCGTCTCAGACAAGCGTAGCAAGAGGGCGGTTAACAAAATGAGATGCTCACCTCAATAACAGTCGGATTCTGAATATCATAGAGACGGAAAAAAGGAAAGCCCTTGACGTATCAGACACACCGCATCAGGGAGTTTTACGTCCATCCCCACCTCAGTGCTAACCCCAACAGCTGATTACCTTTCAGCATCCTTGACAAAAATCTGCTTTGTTGGTAACTTCCCTTTGAAATCTGGAACTGATGGCTTTTAACCCTAATCGAGGAATGCCATGAACTGGATACCAAGGCCCTGTTTCTCATGAAGAGAGGTGGGGTTTTGTGCTTTTTGGTCTAACTGAAGGTTGGATTGAAAGAGTGGGTTTCATAGAGACAGGTCGAGGTAAAAGTAAAGATTGGGATTTCGATATGCTTTTCATATTGCAATGTTTCCAAAGATCTTGATAATTGCAAGCAAATCTGTCATTTTCGAATGCAAGAGTTGAACTCAACATATTGTTTACGCCATGGAGTTTCTTTTGCTTAAGAAATCGAAATCCGATTTAGAATACAAAAGCCATACAAAAATGTCAGATAAATATCCTTCTTAACATTTTCCCGGGAATCTGCTAAGAAGATTTTAGATCCTATTAAGACTTTCGAATTTCGGGGTACTTTTCACCGTATTCTTTATTGACAACAAACAGATTCTACAGCAGACTTTTTATGACTATCTCACCTAGGCCATAAATAAACTAACAACACAACCCTTATCTTCCGGAGTTAATTATGGAGAGGGGTATTCAGAAGGTGCCTTTATGTAGCCTCCGATGGGGTTTGTAG
Source organism: Deltaproteobacteria bacterium (assembly GCA_003647275.1). Lineage (GTDB taxonomy): Bacteria > Desulfobacterota > Desulfobacteria > Desulfobacterales. The sequence continues at coordinate 1,220 of QMMN01000008.1, read as the reverse complement.
ACTCTTTTGGAGGCTTTTTTATTCTTACGGTATTCTCTTTTTCTTGCAGAAATCCCGAAGCAAAAAAGATTCAGAAAACTTGTAAACGCATACAATCAGACATCATTTTCTATGATTCATAAAGACGTATGGGTTTGCAAGATATTTCTGGGAACCGGGGTATTGATCCTCGGCGCAACGGTCTTATTGGTCACGACCTCGTACCTCAACCGAGACGACGTCCCGGGGACCCTATCCTTTCCAAGACAAAGAATTGTTGTCGGCTGTAGCGACAGTTTTCCTCCATTTGATTGGCGAGGCAAAGTTGGCAACCCTATCAGATAGTAACCTGCAAGCCGTCGATGACGAGGAATTGTCATGAGTTTGATCCTTATCATTTCTATAGCGATTCGCCTAGTAGCGATAGGTTGGTCCATTGTGAACCTCCCCTAAAAAAGTGAACACCTCCTAAAAAATAATAGTAGGAGGTGTTCAATGGCTAAGAAGCATCGATACGATTTAGAGTTCAAGTGATAGGATGCTCCCTCTGAAGTTTCCCAAAGCTTATCTCCAATAATTTCCCAAAAGGGTTTAAGACTAATCTCAGAGATACCAGATGAGACTCTGGAAATTTACAGCGACAGAAAGAAGGTTTTACAGATTCTCCTGAACTTGACCAATAATGCGGTCAAATTCACTGAAGCCGGCAAGGTAAGAATTGAGTGTAAAATCGAGAATGACAACCTGGAGGTGAGCATTTCCGATACAGGCACAGGGATAAAAAAGGAGAATATGGATATGCTGTTTGATGCGTTGGGGACTGGACTGGGGTTGCACCTTTGTGGAAAGCTGGTGACATTGATAGGTGGAAGGATCTGGGTGGAAAGCGAATATGGCAAGGGCTCCAGGTTCACATTTGCGCTACCTGTCAGACTCAAGGCAAGGGGAACATGAAAAAAAGAATATTGGTGGTAGAGGACAATGAGCAGAATTTGTATTTAGCAACTTTCATTCTGGAAAAAAACGGCTTTGAGGTTATCCCGGCTAAAGACGGGCTTGAAGCTATAGAGAAAGCCAAAGCGGAAAAACCTGAGCTGATACTTATGGATATGCAGCTTCCGGAGATGGATGGCTTCGAGGCAACCAGGAAGATAAAGAGCATCCCGGAGATCAGCCACATACCTATTGTGGCTGTAACCTCTTATGCCATGGTAGGCGACAGAGAAAAGGCGCTGGCTGTT
>QMMN01000007.1 GCA_003647275.1 Deltaproteobacteria bacterium | reverse complement strand
TTCCACGAGCATGAATCTGATCCTCCCTTCCTAGCTTCTGATGTCAACCAGGAAGTATCGGAAAAGATTCATGCTTTCAACTTTTTAGACCCATGTGTTACCCACAAATTCGTGTGAGGAACCTTTTGAAAAAGGCAAAGAGATCAACCTGTGCATCCATCCGAAAAAAATCGCCCTAAAAAGAGAAAACAAAGTAGCTGACGGAAACTTGAATCGAATCAGGGGGAGAATCGTAAGTAGAACAAACAACAGCAATGCCTTCAAGGTAACAGTTGACATTGGTGGCATGGTGCTACATGCAGCAATCCCAAAAGGTCTTTTTGATTTTAAGATATACGAAAACGTATGGGTTTGTTTTGCCGCGGATGCGCCTCACCCATTATGCGGCAGAAGGTGCACAGAACCCAAGATCCAGAGAAAATGCTTTAACCCGAATTATTCATAAACAATTCAGCAAGGGTCACGTAATTAATTGAAAGCATGTTGGTTTTTAGGGGCTTTGGGTGTCAAGCAAAAAACAGAGTCTGTATTTGATACGTACTTATTGGATTATTGCTGAATTGTTTACCCGAAGGGCGCACCGATTTTACCGCATCCGCTGCGTTGTAGCCCACTCGCAGTAGCTTACTACAGCTTCATGGGCTACGCCTTGCGGCTCCGGCAAACTCGGCGCGTGAATTACTCCGGGTCAACGAGGGGTGACACCAATGAAAGGAGTTATCGACTCTACCTTAAGAGAAGGAGAACAGGCAGCCCATGTTTATTTTGACCTGTCAGAAAAGCTCCGCATCATCGATCTCCTTATTAAAGTAGGCGTTGATGAAATAGAGGTGGGGATTGCCGTAACAAACCCGGAGATCAAGGAACTTGTCAGGGAGGCCAGAAAACTTGCCGGGTGTCCTAAACTTGCCCTGTGGTGCCGGTGCCTTCCAGGAGACATTGATGAAACATGGGACCTTTCTCCGGATATTCTTGCCCTTTCCATTTCTGTTTCAGACGTTCATATAGAACATAAACTGGGCCGGGACAGAACGTGGGTCGTGTCGAGAGTGCGAGAAGGTATACGGCACGCAAAGGACAAGAGCTCCTGTTATCTTTCCCTCGGTCTGGAAGATGCCTCCAGGGCCAAGTTGGATTTTGTCGAAGAAGTATGCACTGTGGCAGAAAGAGAAGGTATTAACAGGATTCGTTTTGCTGATACCCTGGGGATTATGGACCCTATTACCATGTTTGACACCATTACAAGGTTAAGAAGTTGGTTCAGCATTGATATCGGCGTTCACACCCACAATGACTTCGGCATGGCCACGGCCAATGCCGTGGCTGCATTGAAGGCCGGAGCCGACTTTGTGGATGTCACGGTAAGCGGTCTTGGAGAAAGGGCAGGAAACGCTGCCCTTGAGGAAGTGCTGGCTTTTTTGGCCAAAAGAAACGGGGTGTCACGATACAATCTCAAACATCTCCCGAAGCTTGCTCACTATGTAGCACAGGCCGCCCATATCCCGCTTTCTCCCAGGAAACCCGTGGTCGGAGAGGATATCTTTACCTGTGAGTCAGGCATTCATATAGATGGCTTGGTCAAGAATCCTTTAAACTACGAACCATATGATCCTTCTGAAGTATCTTTGCATAGAAAATTTCTTATCGGTAAGAAAGCGGGAAGAAATGCACTTCGTTATAAGCTCAAGAGTCTGGGCATAAATGCGGAAGGCTACCTTCTCGAACAGTTGTTAATGAAGGTCAAAACCGAATCCTCACGACTAAAAATGAGCCTCACCGACGAAGAGCTTTTGCATCTCTATTCACTCCAAAGTGAAGCCCCCGTCTAGCCTAGACAGACAAAGGCGACAATTCTGGTTATGGTGGGGTAACCTTTACTCTTGCTTTGGCTTTCTAAACAGGTTCCTGATTCCCACGTTCAAGGGGTGCAGCCCTTTTTGGGGAGCTGTACCGGGCAAGTGTCGAAATTTTCCCATGGAGACCGCACCACATACATTGGGGGATGCAATATACGAAGGAGGGCATAGTATTGTTTGCAGCAAATAACGCAGAGATGTTTGTGAGCCGTCAAGGGGGGTCTCTTTTTGAGGTCAAGTCACTGAATATCGCCTGACAGGTATCTCGACGGCATCCGCCTGAGGGGACACACGCCTTTCCTCTCCTTTCCGGGCCTAAGATCCTGTCCGGTATGCTTAAAAACAAAGAAAAAATACAATTATTATATATAAATTATATAAACTTTAGTTAATTTATAAAAAAATAGTTGACAAATATAATCATATATGCTTCACTATCTAGGCAATTATGGCATAATTGTGGAGTCCCCTACACAAAGACTTGAGAATAAGCTGAGAGGGGGAATGTATGAAAGAATGTGCCGTGACCAACCAACGAGTGGAGAGAAGAGTTGAACATAGAAAGCAGGTGGATCAATATTACAGCGTAGAATTTTCAATCAATGGACTCGAAACGCCTTATAAATTCAAGATCTGGAACATCGCTTCAACGTCCATGTGCATTCTGGTGAAGGAAGATTCAGATATTTTGTCTTGGCTAAAGGTGGGAGATACAATGAATGTGAAATACTATTCCACTGATTTGGACTATCCCCCTCAGTATCTGGCGACAGCGATTCGACATATCACCAAAAATGATCAAGGACGATTTAAAGGCCATTATTTGGTTGGCTTGGAGATTTTAGAAGGCCAGGATCAGAAAAAGACCCATTAGACTTATCGCTTAAACACGACTCAAACGCCTCTCTGCAACGCGCCATATTGACGTGAGCACATTTCACGCCCTTCCACAGTCTTTAGCCTTAATAAAGGTATTACGGATTAAATCCTACCGGCCCAAAACCCCTTGTCTTTCTCAAAAGAGAATATAGTTTTGCCAGGATGGCTTTTTCTATATTTGAGATCACGCCATCAATCAAGAAAAAGGGCACGGCAGTTCACTGGCACGAAAAATGTGTCTTTTGCCACAAAAAGGGCAGGCTAAGGTGAGCTCAACCTTTGCATCCCAGACCTTATTTCCGGTTTTGCCAATCTTGATCCCCTTGTCTTCAATGATCTGATAAGCATCAGTTTCAAATGCCTGATGCTTCTCAGGACAAACAAAAACAAGCTTCATTTAAGTGTTTCCTGCCAAGAGCGCCGCCCCATAGGCTCCCACCATTTGGGGATCTTCTGGGACCATAATCTCTTTTTCGAGTGCTTCCTCCAACAACCGCTGCATGCACACATTGCGCGCAACACCTCCGGCAAATACAATCGGGCCTTCCACTGAGACCCTTTTCAGCATGCTGGCCGATCGGCGCGCAACAGACCAGTGCAAACCCAAAGCAATGTCTTGACGGTCTTCCCCTTTGGCAAGAAGAGAAGTCACCTCTGATTCCGCAAAAACGGTGCACATGTTGCTTATCTGGATATCCTTTTTGGCCTTGAGGGCCTCAAGGCCAAACTCGTCCAGATCATAGCCTAAAGCATGCGCCATGATTTCGAGAAATTTTCCCGTCCCTGCGGCACAGAGGTCATTCATCTCGAACTTGGTCACTTTGCCTGCCTCATTAACTGCAATGGCCTTGGAGTCCTGCCCTCCGATATCAAGGATTGTACGAACTCCAGGGAACAAAGCCCTTGCGCCAACCGCATAGGCCTTGATTTCCGTGACTGTAGGGGCATCAAAGGAAAGCTCAAAGAGGTGGCGGCCATAGCCCGTGGCCATGATCCGGTCATACTCAACCCCTTCAAGGAGTGCTTTAGCGCGTGCCATAGGATCAAAGCCAGAATCCACCTGCCTGCTGTCAATTATTCCTCGTTCGTTCAATACCACCAGCTCGATTGTTCGGGAACCGATGTCAATGCCGGCAAGTCTCATTCAAAAATTCTCCTTTATGCTCAAAGGCTGTCTTGATCATTTGTATCACCTTCCTCTAATATCCTGATTTGATCACACCCTTTATGGCAGACACCGTCTTCTCAGAAGACAGAAGGCAACCATGACTGATTGTCAATCCGGGAATAGTATCCTTTGCCAAATCGAAGAATGTACGCTGTGCCTTGATCGAAAAATCGCCATACCCCGGGCTATATCGGTGGGTGGTGGCGTGACCATCTTCCTTGCATTGTCGGGTGATCTCCAGGTCTATCTTTTTTACTTCTTCTTCCACCAAAAAGCTCCCCAATCGATCCAGTATGTACCCCTTAAAGACCTCTTTTTTTCCAAAATATTCTTTGGCTCTGTTCCCTAAGTCTTCACCCAGGGTTACTACTATCAGATAGACGTGTTCTGCCCTGCCCAGCAACTTGGAAATCGATTTGCTTGATCGGGCATAAGGGTGAAAGAGCTCATAAAAATCATCAACAAGCACACACTTGCTCCACTTTTTAATATCAATAAGACCGACTGTTTCTTCCAGTACCGAAGATATGATCTCCATAGTCTGGTCGTCCTGGGGTACCCTGAGGTACTTGAGCATCCTGGAAGTAACTCTAATGACACCTTTTGTCATACGCTTAGACACCGACTTCTGATTGTTGAAGCAGCTTTTCAATCATACCCACCGCTCTTACCGCATCACGGGCATATCCATCAGCACCAAGAGAACGAGAGACTTCATGATTTACGGCAGCACCTCCAACAACAAAAAGCACTTCTCTTATCCCTTCTCTATGAAAGGCACTAATGATTTTTCCCATCTCCTTCCTGGATTCCGTGGTAAAGGCAGATAGGCCTATAATTGTAGGGTGATATTTCTGATAAGCTCTTATAAACGCATCTTCATCCACATCTACTCCCAGATCAACCACTCTGTGACCGTAAGTTTCCAAAAATATTTTCACCAGGTTTTTCCCTATTTCGTGGATATCGCCCTTGACCGTGCCGAGGACGATGGATGACTTTTTCGACCCCCCAAGTTCAAGCGTGTTCTCCAGAGCCTGAAATCCCTTATAAAAGGCATCGACCATGAGAAGAATAGCTGGGAGGAAGCACGACTTAGCTTCATACATAGTGCTCCCCTTCCGGATGGCCCGCGTCAGGCCACTGCTAATAATGGTTAGCGGCTCGACGCCATCCTCAAGGGCCGCTGCCACCCCCTGCTTGGTTTCCTCACCGTTACCGGTATAGACATTCCGGCTGATTTCCGAAAGCAGGGGGATATGAGGTCGAAGATCAGCAAAAGATTTTCTGCCGGTTTCCAGGAAGAGCCTGACATTTTCAATGGGTGCAGAGGGAGGAACAGCACAGCCGGTGCTCAAAACAAAATTATTCTTTAAAGCCATCATGGATACCAGATCTGTTGTCCGGGAAATAATCTCCTCCGGCGAGCCCAGTTCAATGACCTCAACCGGATCAATATTTCCGATAATATAGACATCTTTGGGTATTTCATCCTCCACAGCTAAGAGATCCATACAATTATCAAAACTGATCCCGCGTACGCCTGTCCCGACCATCGCTTGAATAATCTGATAGGTATCACCGCAAATATGAAGTATGGTCGGGATAGAAGCAAACAGTTCAAAAATCCTTCTCAAAAAATTACCGGCAAAGTCCCAAAACTGATCAGGAGGAATCAGGCCGGCAAGCGGATCAGAAATCCACAACAAATTTGCCCCGGATTCTACAAGATACAGGGCGTATCTTCTTGCGCACTCAAAGGTTTTTTCAAGAAGGCTCAGGACTTCTTTGGGATCATCTATGAGTTTTCTTAATATTGCCTCCTCCCCCGCAAGCAGACCCGCCACAGTAAAAGGTCCGTAGACCAAAGCTGCTCTCAGTTTATAAGGAAACTCTCCCGCCATCCTCCTTAACACGTTGGCGTTTACGGCCATTCTGGGAACCTGGGCAGGGTCGGGGAGCGACATGACCCGGGCTGTGGCCTCAACTGCAGGCATCATTTTTCTGGAATATTTTGCCTTTGCCCCCATGGCCTCTGCCTGGATAACAACGTCACTGAAATAAAACAGAACGTCGGCTTCTATCTGTTCATAATACCTCCTTAAGGCTTCGAACTTTACGTCCGCTTTCCAGAGGATTTCATCAATCCCCTCTTCGACCATTTGAGAAGAAGGAAGGGCATTTATGGGGAAAACAAGATGATGCATAATTTCCATTTGATTAAGGCTGCTCTTTATCTAAATCGTTCTCTAACATATCATGGATTCGTGTGTAGTAATCTTTAAATACCTCACCTGTCTTATATCTCGGTCTCGGCAGATCAATTTCAATAATGTCGTGAATTCTACCAGGCCTGCTTTTCATAACGACTACCCGATCAGCCAAAAAAATCGCTTCGTTAATACTATGAGTAACAAATAAAATCGTCTTTTGCTCGCTTGTCCATATCCTGATCAATTCATTTTGCAAAAAATCTCTGGTTCGGGCATCCAGGGCGCCAAAAGGCTCGTCCATCAACAGAACTTTTGGATTTGCAGCCAACGCCCTTATGATGGCCACCCTCTGCTGCATGCCGCCGGAGAGTTCATAGGGATATGCCTCAGCGTAATCCTCAAGCCCTACCAATTCGAGATAGTGCCTTGCCGTTCGCCTTCTCTCCTTTTTTCCGATTCTTTTCATCTCAAGGCCAAAGGTCACATTTTCCAGTACGGTTCTCCAGGGGAAAAGGGTATATTCCTGAAAAACGATGCCACGTTCAGGGCTGGGGCCATTGATTGGACTTCCATCCACGAGAATCTTCCCTTTTGTAGGGATGTCTAAACCGGACAATAGCCTTAAGGTCGTGGTCTTACCGCATCCAGATGCCCCTACAATACAAACAAATTCCTTTTCCTCTATCTGTAAGTTCATATTGCTTATGGCTAAGACTCTTTTGCCGTCTGTTTTTTTAAATGTTTTCGTGACGTCGATTATCTTTAACATGGCCTATTTCATTCTGCTGACCCAGGCAAACTGTTTCTTTTCAACATACCTGAAACCCCGATCCATAACAAATCCAATAAGACCAATGACAATCATACCGGCAACGATTATCTCCGTCCGAAGCAATTCATAGGCATACCAGATAAGATAGCCCATGCCGGCATTACTTCCCGGCATCATTTCCGCTGCTACAAGACACATCCATCCTATCCCCAACCCGATCCGCAGACCTGTCATTATTGTAGGAAGACTGGCCGGGACAATTACCTTGAAAAGGAGCGAAAAGCCCCTGGAACCGAGGGTTCTGGCAGATTCAATAAAGATTACCGGGATACCTTTGACCCCGTGGATGGTATTGAGCAAAATCGGGAAAAAGGCACCGATCAAGATAATGATGATCATGGAAAATTGAACGCCCCCAAAGATCACACTGCTACTTAGTTCCGGAAACCAGTCAGCAAGGCTTTTTATTCCGAACCAGGAGAGAATCAGAGGGACCCAGGCCAGTGGGGGGATCGGTCTTAAGGATTCAACTGTTGACTCAAGAACCCTTTCGGCCAATCTATAATAGCCCATCAATATTCCCAGAGGAATGGCCATGGCAGCAGCCAGAAAAAAGCCACACATCACCCTCCCGAGGCTTATGCCCATATTTTCGATAAGGCTCCCGGTAATCAGAATCTTTGTGTTTGGATGTGCCAGAACTTTTCCCACCGCCTCCAACCTGGGAAGGACCATTGGCTTATCAAAATAGATGGCCAGCACCTGCCAGACCACAGCCAATAGAACAGGGAGTAAGAGGCGGAAAAATATTCTCTCTGAAACGCTTCTTGTCTCCAATGGAGGATCTACACGATGAATTTTTTCAGTCTCAAGTTGTCTTTTGCTGTTTCGGTATACTGAAAATCGAAGACAAGGGGCTCCAGCTCCTTACCCCGTTTCCCTCGTAATTTTTGGGTGACCATGTTCATCTCATCCATTATTTTTACATAGGTGTAAACACTATCTGTCCACTGGGATGAAGGGATGGTCGTATAATTGAGGGTCGGCATTGCGACTTTCTCAACCGCCTCTTCAACACCCAGCCAGGATGAGCATGCCCTTGCAGTCATCGCTTTATTCCCATTGGCCGCATTTACCCCGAGCACAATCAACTCCATCATCTTGAGCAAAAGGTCTCTGTCCCTTTCCATAAACTTTTCGGTTGCCTCAACCGAGCAGCAGGCATGTCCATACCATCTTTTATTGGGAGGAACGTCCTGGAGATTAAGAATCAACTTGCCCAGGCCCCTATTTATGGTAACCGACGGGAATGGCTGAGCCCCGATAATGCCTTCTGTTATCCTGTTTGCTAATGCAGAAATAAGATTTCCGTGGCCTTTCATATTAATAAAAAGGATATCGGCCTTTCGATTCGTAACATCTTCTGTATAGGAAACGCCTTCATGATCGAGGGCTGACCTGAATACAATGGTTGCCACACAATGAGGACCGGGCATTCCTATCTTGAATTGACTCTTGCTCCCCTTTATCTCCTTGACGAATTCGTTCCAGTTGTTCATGGGGAGCCCTTTTTTCAGTACGAAAACATTGCCCGCGGTTTGAAGTGGGGAAATGATTTTCGTCTTTACTCCCTTATCGATCGACATGATAATAGCCTGGGTGCCGCTGATCCCCATATCGACACTCCCCTGAGCCACCAGTTTTTCAAGGTCCGGTCCCTTTTTCGTAGGGATTAGTTTTACCTTGGCTATCTTTGAGCCGTCGTAAAAGAAATCATAAAGTTTGTGCTCGGTTACTGGTTTAATGTAAATCTTGTATCTTTCCTGGAAAAGCTCCCACTCCTTGGCCAGAACCATTAATGGCGCGTGGTGGTCGGATAATATGTAGGCAAAATTTATATTGGGTACTTTGGCGTACACTTTTCTCGCCGTGATAATGCCTGGAGCCAGTCCGACGAGTGCAGTTCCGGCAGCCACCTTACCGGCCTTTTTCAAAAAATCCCGCCTGGTTAAATCTCTTTTTGTCTTGGTCATTTCCGTATCCTCCTTGGTTTTGGTAATTTCATTTTCAATCAATGGAACATCTCCAGAAGAGCCTCAATCCTGGTCTTCAATTGCCCTGTATCCGATTCAGAATAATCTGTTTCAAGGTGGAGAAGCGGTATCTGGTATCTTTTTTCCAAGAACGTCTTGATGAGGTAGGACTCAACATTGTAAGTATGACAACACTGCCAGGTTAGATCGACCACGCCCTGAATTTTGAAATCCTCGATGAGCTGGCACAGGAGTTCGATTCGGCCTTGGTTGGGTGTCATGCAGGAACAGGGGGTTTTTAAATAGCGGTGTGCGATGGCTTTGTAAGGGGCATCATCTTCGTCCACCAGCAGGTTAAAACTCTTGATGCCGGTACAATGCTCCTGACAGACGACAACACCCCCGCATTCCTCGATTATTCGCAGAACCTTTTCCGAACCCTTACCCACCGGGCATCCTGTCAGAAGTATCCTCGGGGCATCGGGGCTGCAGACCGATCTCCCCTCCCTTTTTATGGCCTGAAGCTCGCGGGCAAGTCGCTGCAGATTGTTTATGTAGCCTTCGATATCAACCAAAAAGTTCCTGGACTCCATCACCACCATCATATCCGTGCCGGAAATGGGTACAGGATAATTTGCGCAGTAGCCAACAATCTCCTTTAATAACACCCTTTTTTTATTATGAATCTTAATCTGGCGACTTAATTCCTCTTCACCTATTTTCGTACCAGTCTGTCTCTCTAAGAAGTCTTTGAGCCTTATCACCTCTCCGACCCAATAATTCAAAGACCGATTTTCATCACAACAGGGCGGCAGATGCATGAGAAATAAGGGTTTCAGTTGTCCCAGGAGCTCAAACATCTTCTTCTTGCCGTCACAGGTCGTCTCCCCAATGAGAAAATCTGAAAGATAGAAATAGGGACACGTGTTTGTGATGGCATAGCCGTAGCTTGACTTGATCAGGGGGCAAAGGTTTGCAGGTAAGATAGTTTCTGCATCACGAATGGGTGTTTGATCTTTTCCGCAGAGGCCAACAGGAATGGCACCGACCGCGCGTACCAGCTCTTTTGGGGCAAAGGTACAGTACAAGCCTACTACCTTTGTGCCGACCTCCTTTGCCGTTTCTATTTCAAGCTGACTCTTCTCACTCAAACGATCAAACAAGGACATGCTTTCTGGTCTCAATGCGCTGCTTCCTTATTTGACCATTTCCACAAACGCTTCCACCCGGGTCTTGAGCTGTTCAATATCCTCCATACTGTAATCGGTCTCTATCCTGAGCAGGGGAATATTCTCCTGCTCCAGGGCTTTTTCCACTTTATAAGCTTCAATAGTATAAGGATGACAGAATTGGAGGGCGTAATGGATCACGCCATTGACCTTGAGGTCTTTGGCCATCTCTACAATGTGTTCCAGGCGCTCAGGGTTCGGGGTAAAGCAGGCACAGTCAATACGCATATAACGATCCACGAGGGCATTGATCATCTTTTCCATTGTCTCACCGGTTTCGTCTACCAAGTCCCGTGTGTTTCGTGTCCCGATGCACGATTCTTCTCCCACAATGACTGCCCCTGAGGACTCCACCACATAGGGAAGCTTCCAGTTGGGCACGGCCATGGGACAGCCCGACATCATGAGGCGCGGGATGTCGTTTTCCACGATACCCTCGCCTGCCTGGACACGCTTTTCAAGCTCATCACAGAGTTCATTAATCTTGGCGGTAAACCGCCAAGGGTCATCGTAGAATGATATCTGATTGATGAGCAAAACGTCCCTTCCGGAAATCGGCGTGGGGATCGCCTTGCGAAGCTGATTGAGTCGCTGCAAAGCCTTCCGCCGGTTATTGATGAGCTTGATGGCCTCCTTTAAATTATCTGCCGTAATATCGTGGCCGCTGACCTCTTCTATCTTTGCCTTGAACTTCAACACCTCAGTCATATAGAGATCCCGATCGCAAGCCCCTTTCATCTGGGGAAGCTCCATGATATGCATGGGCACGTATTCCTGGAAGATCTCGTAGGCCTTCTTTTTGCCATCGCAGGTGGTTTCACCTATAACCAAATCGCAGGATTCGACGTATGGACACAGCTTGGCCAGCTTAAAGCCCACAAAGGATTTGATCAAAGCACAGGTGTTGCGGGGTAAGATCTTTTCAGCTGCCTCCTTGCCGATCTCTGCTCCTGCGCAGAGGCCAACCGCCGTGCTGTTGGCAGCACAGATCAGCTCTTCCGGCACAAACATGCAGAATGTTCCAATAATTTTCTTCCCGGCCGCCCTGGCATCCTGGAGTTCTTTGATCCGCAGGCCATGAACCTCTGACAGCACGAAATCCAGATATTCCATCCCCTTTAGACGTTTGTCCTGGCTGAGATAGATATCGCCGTAAAATTGCCCCAGAACTTTGAGGAGTCCGTCATGGGCACTGATATCAAGGCCCAAGTCCTCCCACATTTTTTCATACTTTTCATTCATGCCCTTCTCCGTCATCACACACCGATCACTTTGTCGGCAAGCTGTAGGCTTGTCACAATGTCAAGCATGTTCGTGGTCTCACCCACCCGCTTTTGGTCCAGCAGATTGAAATGATTCAGGCAGGTACCGCATACCAGGACGCTAATACCCTGTGCCTCCAGTTGTTGTATGGCAGGCAAGGTCTTGGCCCCCGCAATCGTCAGCTTTACCCCGCTGTTGAGGAAAACCAATCTCCAAAGGGCTTCGCCCATCTCGTTAAGGGTGTTTAAAAAATTTAACATGAGCCCTTCCCCCAGCACATCATCTCCAGAACCCATGGTATTTTTGGTGATCATCACCAGGATCTTCTCGCTCGACTTAACCTCTCCCCTCCCAGCGGCTTCGGCACCGATTTCCTCAGACTTTATAGCCTTGATTTCAAAGTCAGTGCCCTTTTGTTGCAGAGAGGCACTAAAACCCTGGCTCTCCACAAACCGGACCACATTTTGGGCTGAGGCAGCATTATCGACGATGATGGTGAATTCCGGGACCTGGGGATTGGATTCCACAAAGTGCTTGGTCCTGAGTACAGGCTGTGGACAGGCAAGCCCCCGGCAATTCAATGTTTCCATATGACCTCCCCCTTTATCGGATGAATTGAGCTGCTGTCAGCGGTCCTTGTCGGCATCAGGCCGACTGACGCCCTTTCTCCAAAAAATAGAATTGTCTCTTGCTTTCATACACCTGTCAAATAGGTAATATTGATTTTTTTGCCTATTAGTTATTGAAGATTTCTATGATTCATTCACAATAATGAGTGGCCACGTTGCTGCTGGCCAGCCCTCCTTACAGGATGTTGAGCCAAACAGCCGTACACCTGGCATGAGGCTGACAAACACCAAAAGATGGCTGAAACCTGGATTGTCGTGGTTTGGAAATAGCCTGTGAAGGGTTTATCTAGACCAAGAGCCTTTTGGCCAGTGCGGTTGGTTCATGGGGGTCTTTTGGCGGGGCATGTATTTTATTTGACGAACTTCAAGAATTTGAAGATCGTGTTCGATCCGCCGCAAAAAAACACGTCGGATTTCCTGAGTTGCGCTGCCACCGGTTCAGGCAAGATATCCGTCTATTTTTTCACTCACCTGGCAGTTTCACAACGGTAAACCAAAACTCTACGATCGACTTCACCACTTTGAAGAACTGTTCCAACTCAACCGGTTTGGTAATATAGCAGTTCGCGTTGAGATTGTAGGCCTTGATGATGTCTTCTTCATCCTGGGACGTGGTCAAGACCACCACAGGGATTCGTCTCAGGCTTTCGTCGGCCCTTATCTCTGCGAGCACCTCACGACCGGCTTTCTTTGGCAGGTTCAGGTCGAGCAGGACCAAGTCTGGACGAGGCGCGTCAGTATACCGGCCTTCTCGGTGCAGGAAGGCCATGGCCTCCAGGCCATCCTTGGCTATATGCAGGTTGTCAAGCATCCTGCTGTCCTTGAGGGCTTCCTGCGTCAGGCGCACATCCCCAGGATTGTCTTCCACCAACAAAATCTGAACAGGTTTACCAAGCATTTGGGCGTTCAGGGTTATCCATCTCCTATCATCAGGATGCCTCATACATCGGGGCATCTCTGCTATTGCAAAATATTAGGTTAGCATTTTAATAAAAATTTTAGCAATCATGATGCCAAAAAAACAATTCTCCAAATGGACCTTAACCATCTGTAATCCGAGTTTAATTCTCGGGGCAGAAATGAGCCAGGCGTTTTACTGTTACAAAAGGTTACAATATTGCGATTTGTTGCGTTAATTCAGTGTTACGATTCTACACAGAAGGGCGGGAAGAGACTTTCTTTGATAAAAAATATGGACATTTTCGAATGAATTTCATAGGTACTTGTCAGCAAACACCTTATTATGAGCAAGCCCAAGATTCTGTTGATAGACGATAATGAAGCCTTCCTGGAACTTTTCCTCTCTTTAGAAGGGGCACAGGGCTTTGATATCGTTCCTCTCACATCGGCCAAAAAGGCGCTCGAGGTCCTGAACAAGGAGCCTGTAGACCTGATTATCTCAGATGTGCAGATGCCTGAGATGAGCGGGACCGAGCTTTTTAGCAGGGTTCAGGACCTGTATCCTGATATCCCCGTTATCCTGATTACGGCCTTCGGCTCTACAGAAGGGGCTATCCAGGCGGTCAAGCGCGGGGCCTTCCATTATTTTGAAAAGCCGATCAACGACAAATTAGATCTATTTTGGATAACCGTTCGGGAGGCCTTGGCCAAGAGGGAGATATTGAAAGAGCTCGCCTCGCTTCGTAGAGAAAGGTCCCTCCAGATAAAAACGCCGGTGACCATCATAGGACAATCAGAGGGAATCAAGAAGGTCGCTAGATCCATAGAGGAGGTCGCTGATCTTCCTGTGACTGTCCTTATCTGCGGGGAGACCGGTACAGGGAAGGAGCTGGTTGCCCGGGCCATCCATAATCTAAGCGACAGGCGCGATAAGCCGTTTTTTGCAGTAAGTTGCAATGAATTTGCCCTCGGGGTTTTGGAAAGTGAGTTGTTCGGCCATGAAAAAGGGGCCTTTACTGGTGCGATAGATCGAAAGATAGGTCTTTTCGAGGTGGCTCACAAGGGGATTCTTTTTCTGGATGAGATCAGCGAGGCTCCGCCCTTTTTTCAGTCTAAACTCCTCAGGATCGTGGAGACCAAGACCTTCATGCGCGTGGGAGGAATCTACCCCATATATTCGGACTTTCGCCTCCTCGTGGCCACCAACCGCAACCTGGAAGCAGAGGTTGCCTGTGGTCGCTTTCGTCAGGATCTTTTTTACCGTTTAAACATCTATACGATTGAAATCCTACCCTTGAGGGATAGAAAGGAGGACATCCCTCTTATAGCCGAGTTCTATCTTAAAAGGTTCAGTGAGGCGTATCGTCGACCAATAACCGGTATTTCTACGAATGCCATGTTATCCCTCAGGGAGTATGATTGGCCGGGCAATGTCCGGGAACTGATAAACGTCATAGAGAGGGCCGTGATAACCTGCCAGGATAATATGATCACCACCAAACACCTTCCATTTGGGAAAGGAGAGTATGAGAAAATATCTGATCTGGACTTGAGGGATGTGGAGAGGTTTTTTATCGGTCTGGCCTTGAGACGTACAAAAAACAATAAGACCAAAGCGGCTGATTTATTGGGTATAAGCCGCAAAACCCTTATTGAAAAAATTAAGAATTACGAGTTGGATGAAACAACCGAAAACTGAGGTAGTTCTTATTGTTAGCTCTGTTCTTTGGGTTATGTTCTTTTTGAAAGCTTGGGCAGCAGATATGCCTTCCGGACCCGAAGTCCATGAATATAAATTGGAAGAAATCGTGGTGACTGCCACCCGCCTGGAGACCCCCAGACAGGAGGTCGCTGCAAACATCACGGTTATTACCAGGGATGATATAGAAAAGATGCCGGCCTCCAATGCGGCCGAGGTGCTCCAGTATGTACCAGGTATCTACGTGGAGTTTAACGGTGGATTGGGGAGCCAGTCCACGGCTACCATCCAGGGTTCTGACGTCCGGCATGTGGCCATCTATCAGGATGGGATCCCCCTCAACCAACTGGCCAATCCCATGGCTGACCTTTCTTATATTCCCATTGATACGATCGAGCGGATCGAGATCTACAAGGGGGCGGCCTCCTCGGCCTGGGGTTCTTCCCTGGGTGGTTTGATCAACATCATCACCAAAGAACCCGACCCCAAAAAGCCGTTTGTGGCCGATCTCCGCACCTCTTATGGAGAGTTTAAAACCTTAAAGAACCGCGGAACCTTCAGCGGTACGAAGGATCGTTTTGGGTTCCTACTCTCCCTTACCCATGAGGAGAGCAACGGGTTCATCGAGCATACCGGGTACGAACAGGAGGCCGTATATGCCAAAATCAACCATGAACTGGGTGAGACAAGTCGCCTTAACTTTGCCTACAGCTATGATGTGGGCCGCAATGCAGATCCCGTTCTTAATTATCCGGATTTCTGGGATGACCTCTATCGCAGACGCACCTACCAACGCCTTCTCTTTGAGACCTCGCCTGTTGAAAATCTTGATCTGACTCTTGAGGGACGGCATCATCGATTCTTTAACTGGATTGACGATGTTTATCCTGATCACAGGGAAAACTATTTCCATTACTTAGAGGAGACCTGGGGGGGCAGTGCCCGGCTGAGTTACTACACCAATGATTTAAACAGGTTTAATCTGGGGTTTGACGGGGATTGGGGCCGATACGATTTCAGCTCTTATGCCAAAGAGTATAACTCCAGAAACTGGGCCATTTATGCCAATGATACCTTCAACCTGGAAGCGTTCTCTTTTAATGCCGGGGCTCGCTATGATGATAACCATGATTTTGGCTCTGAGGTCAGCCCTTCGGGCGGAATGGTCTATCGTATTTCAGGCGTGGATGCCCTTATCCGAGCCCAGGTCGCTAAAGGCTTTTCAGCCCCACCCGGTGCCTGGGTAAACGATCCCCAGTATGGCAACAAGGACCTGAAACCAGAGGCCGGGATAAACTATCAGCTTGGCGGCGAGGTGCGACCCTTCAGGTTCCTGAGGCTCGAACTGAACCTTTTTCGGGCGGACATCAAGGACCTCATCCGCTATAACCCGGACACCAAAAAGTATGAAAATATCGATAAGGTCACCCGGCAGGGCGTAGAAGGCAACATCCGGGCCACCTTTGGCTTTGGGTTGACCCTCTCATTCGGCGGGAGCTTTATGGATGTGAGAGATGAAGAGACCGACAAGGTGATCCAGGATATCCCCAGGACCCTTTATAATGTCTCGGCCTCCTACACACATCAATGGATGACCCATTCCATTGTCGGAAAATATGTCTATAACTATTCCAGCTACCCCGAGACCCGAGATCGCGTCTTTATCTTTGACTATCTCCTTCAGGTCAAACCCCCTTTTCCGGACCGATACGGCGACCTAACTCTCTTTGGTGCTGTACACAATCTTACCAACTCTACCTACATCTACCGCCACGTCTTTCCTCAACCTGATCGCTGGATTGAGGGCGGGGTAAACTTTGAGTTTTAAGATGACTCCTCCCTTAGCCCTAGTTCACCTATAGTGTTTTTTATAAACCCTTTGTGTGACCGATCGGATACGACCGAGCAAGGAAGGAGGCGCATATGTTACCGCAAGAAGCTATCCAACAACCCCACTTTCATAATATGGTGGGGAAAAGCGGACCCATGTTAAAGATCTATGAACTCATCGAAATGGTTGCCCCCACCAGGGCCACGGTACTGATTGTCGGGGAAAGTGGAACAGGAAAAGAGTTGATTGCCAGGGCCATTCATGATCATAGCCCACGGAGAGACAAACCCTTTATTGCGGTCAACTGCTCGGCCATGGCTGATAACCTGTGTGAAAGCGAGATGTTTGGACACGAAAAAGGGGCTTTTACCGGGGCTATTGCCATGAAAAAAGGCCGATTCGAGCTGGCGGATAAGGGCACCCTCTTCCTGGATGAGGTTTCTGTGATGTCTCTATCCCTTCAGGTCAAATTACTGAGGGTACTCCAGGAGATGGCATTTGAACGGGTCGGAGGCACCAGGACCATCAAGGTGGATGTACGCTTCATCGCGGCCGCCAATAAAGACCTGAAGGAAGGCGTTCAGGAAGGTTGGTTCAGGGAGGATCTGTTTTATCGTCTGAATGTTATCCAGATTCAGCTTCCCCCTTTGAGAGACCATAAAGAGGATATCCCGCCCCTGGTTGATCATTTTGTGGCAAAATATGCCTGTGAAAACAAAAAAGATATTCTGGGGATATCAAACAAGGCCCTTGAGGTCCTGATGAACTATTCATTTCCCGGAAATATCAGGGAATTGGAAAACATCATCGAACGGGCGGTTATCCTAACCAAACAAAGGGAGATAACCATTCAAGACCTTCCCGAAGAAATATCAAACGGGTCAGGGAGAGAATATGAGGCTTACGCCAGCGTTAAGAGTGACGAGCTCTTAGCGGTGCTAAAGGGAGCGACCATATCTGATAATGGCGGGGCAGCAAAACAATGGCATCGCACCTTGAAGTGTACCACCATAGAGACCATCCATGAATTTCTTTTAAAGACCAGCCAAAGACCATTTTCCCGGCTCGAGTTTGCAAGGTTCCTGAGTGACAAGGCCAAATCCGACAGGAATAAATACGGAACAGCAGGCAAATATCTTTCTATATTGAAAAAGAACCATATCTGTGTGCATAATAAAAAAAAGGCAAATCAGTCCAGATACAGACTCTCTGAGGTTTTTCTATCATAATAAATGCTTCGATATCTGAGTTCAATCCTAGTATTTATTTTCTTTACCGGTTTTATTCTTTCCTGTGAACAACCTGGCACCCCTCCTGCCAGGGAAAAAAACAAAAATGAAAATGTCCTTCGCTATGATGTGAGCGCCCCTTTTACCTCTTTGAATCCCACATATGTTTATGCCTCCGGTTCAAACCATATCTTCCCTTTGTTGTACAGTTATCTTTTTGTCCCAAATGCCAACGGAGAACTCGAACCGGATCTGGCCCTCAAATGGACCTATGATTCCGAGAGTTTTACCTGGACGATCCATCTCAGAAAAGACGCCCTGTTCCACAACAAACACCCTGTGACTTCAAGGGATGTCCAGTATGCATTGGAGGGGGTGCTAAAGAACAATCGCCCTGCTTTGTTTTCTCTAATAGACCGGATCTTTCCTTTGTCAGATACGGTTATTTGTATTGGTCTTAAGAGAAACGATCCTGAATTTCTTCAAAAGATCTGGGACATGGAGATTCTTCCTCAACCCCATGAAGATAAGATCGATTATTACAATCACCCCATTGGCTCTGGCCCGTTTAGATTCAAATACAGAAAAGGAGAAAAGGAAGTCTGCCTTGAGGCGAATAAAGATTATTTTCATGGCCGCCCTTCCATAGATCGAGTTGTCTTCTATTTTCAGCCGGACAAAGAAAAGTCATGGACAAGGGTCCTTTCAGGGGAGACAGATATTGCACAGGAGATTTCCCCCAAAAACTATGAGATGATGAAGCAGTATGGAAAAAGATACTATTTTGATCTCTACCCTCTGCGTTGGTACACGATCCTCCTCTACAATACAACCGATCCCCTTTTTTCTGATCCAAGGGTTCGACTCGCCTTTTCTTATGCCATTGACAGGGCATACATCGTAAAGAAGATCTTAAGGGGCTTTGGGAGGATTGCAGTCGGCCCCATGGGGGTGGACTCCCCTTATCACAACCCCGAGGTCCAACCCATACCATACAACCCCAAAAAGGGACTGGCGCTCCTGAAACAAGCAGGCTGGTCTTATGATCATGAGGGCCGCTATCTTGAAAAGGGTGGAAAGGGGTTTGAATTTACTATCCTTGTCTTTAAAGAGAGCCAGATTGAAAAAAAGGTCGCCCAATACCTGCAGATTTGCCTGAATGATCTCGGGATCAAGGTGCGCCTGCAATCCGTTCCTTTTGAGGAGCTTAAAAGAAGATACTATAGAAACAATCAGTTTCAGGCCGTGCTAACAGAGTTGAGAGGCGTTTACCGGGATCCTGAATTCTTGAAACAGTCATGGTCTTTTGATCGCCCCAAAAGGTCTGAGGCTGGTTCATTTGAAGATCCTGAGGTGACCCGCCTGATCTGTCAGGCCCTTGATGAAAAAGACCCATTCAAGCAAAAAGCGCTTTTTTATAAGATCGATGCCCGGATCCAAGCGCTTCAGCCTGGCACGTTTTTGTTTCATAAAACAGCCATTGATGTGATGTCCAAACGGTTTAAATTGCCTTTCCCGTTTTCTCTCACCCACGAAGGGATCTACCGCCTCAGATATGCCTCGCTTAAATCGGGTTAGAGGCGCGTCCGCCTTTGGCGGGCTTGAGGACCGGTTTGCTTGAGGATTGGTTTGACCCGGCTTGCTCCCCGGACGCGAAGCGCTGCCGTCAGGCAGAACCCTCCGTGCGGAAGCACGGGGAGGCCTCACAGTTTCAAGGACGCGCCAAGTTAACACTTATATCCACGCTGTTCAAACTCACCCTCAAAAAGTTCAAACCCTTACTCTTTCAAAAGCCCTCTTCATCCCTTGATCCATATCCTCTTTCCTTACAATAACAATGAGATAGACAATCCCCTCACAGATCTCAAATCATGGCACACATCCTGATAATGAAAAAACACCAGCCAGGCGCGCATTGGCTAATGTTATGACTGAAATCACTCAAGAAAGGAGGGGTGCGATCATGAAACTGATTGTGATCAACAAGGGCACATACAGGGTCAAAAAGTCAGGACTCATGTGCTGTGGAAATGCTCCAAGCTCCCGCAACTAACCCGACGACTATTTTAGGCCCCCGGGCAGACCTGGTTTGCCCGGGGGGCCGTTTTTAAAGGAGATCACATCATGGCTTTTTTTAAGAAATCCAGATTCACGGTGGATATTGCTGTTGAAAACAGCCGAGAAGCGCTCATCGCCCTCTATCAGACCATGACAGGGGCCTTTATCCTGATCCCTGAAAAGACCTGGTCTTATATCCTGAGCGATCCCGTCGCACCAGCCGATCCGGCTGCCATCGATATGCTCTGTGACCAGGGATTCCTGGTCAAGGAGGGCGTGGACGAAACCATTGTGTTTGAGAACTGGAAGCAACAATACGTCCATGACTTCAGCACATTAAGATCCAAGGTCCTGGTCACCCGGAAATGTAATAATCGATGTCGCTACTGCATCCTGGACCCTGAAGCCAGGGAGATGTCCCCTGACACAGCCCGGGCCATGGACCGGTTCTACATTGAGATCATCCAGGAAAAGAACCCTCAGAGGGTTGAAGACGACTACCTTGGGGGTGAGCCGCTCCTTAATTCTGAGATCATCTTAGAAAGTGCTGCCAGGCGGTTTTATTACTGCCTGGGCAGGGGGATCGAATATGGCTTTACCATTACCACCAACGGCACGCTCCTCAGGCCATCCATGATCTCGGGCATGAAAGAGGTAGGACTCACAGGCATTCGGGTCAGCCTGGCCGGGCCGGCCCCTGTTCACGATTTTTTGCGGCCCTCCAAGAATAATGGGAAGACCTATGACCTGATCATGGAGAATCTACAGGCTGTTTCCGGTCTGATTCCCATCAACATTGAATGTCAATACGACAGCGGGGCACTTGATTTTCTGAGCATTCCAGAGATGCTGGATGATATGGGCGAGCGCCATATTGCTATTGAAAACATCACCTTCACCCCCATCCTGGCCAGAAGAGGAGAAAGCCCCTATGATTCCGGGATGGGCGATCCTAAAATACTTCAATACCTGATGCAGGAGGCTGAAAAACGGGGCTATCTGCAGGATCGTGAGGCCCCCTCCAACACCTGTATGGCTGATTTTCGAGCCCGGTTTGTCTTTGACACAGATGGCTCGATTATCCCATGCCCATCCCTTCAAGGTGGGGAAATGGCCTATGGACACGTCACCAAAGGGATCGACTTTGTCTCAGAATCCCAACTACTGAAGCGAAGATTACCGGACAGATGTCTCAACAAATGCCCCATTCTGCCCATCTGCATGGGGGGTGCCGCATGCAGGCCCTGGTTCATGAGAAGGATTTTAACGGGGTCGATTGTCATTACAATACCTATCGTTTTTTTCTTGAAGA
Organism: Deltaproteobacteria bacterium; assembly: GCA_003647275.1. Lineage (GTDB taxonomy): Bacteria > Desulfobacterota > Desulfobacteria > Desulfobacterales. The sequence goes on along the minus strand of QMMN01000007.1, from coordinate 52,563 downwards.
TTACATCAGACAGAGGGCCTCTGCGGTTTTGTCTCAGGGAGAGAATATCCGCCTGAAAAAAGCAGCGTGAAAGGGATTGACCGGATTCACCCCAAGTACCTGATCATATCGGCTGATCTTCTGTCAGATCTGGGAAACCAGTTCGTCCAATTAACCCTGCTCGACTTGCTGATTTTTAAGGGTGAGCGTGCCTTATCCAATCTCCTGGTGATGTGCGTCATTGAGCAGGCACCTTCTATCTTCCTGAGCCCTTTTGCGGGCTTCTGGATTGATCGGGTCGGGGGAAGAAGGTGGCTCATCATCGTCAATCTAAGCAAATGCCTTTTGGTCGGGATCCTTGTCTTTAAAGCATCCCTCTGGGTCATCTTTCCTGCCTATCTTTGCTTTATGATTGGTTCTCTCTTTTTCCATATCGGGCGACTTTCCCTGACCCCCATGTTGATACCCAAAGATGAGCTTATCTCTTTTAACTCACTTAATGAAAGGGTATCTCTTGTAGGGCGGATATTCGGTCCATGGCTCATCGGATGGATTGTCCTGAAAACAGGTCAGGGGGTCGCTTTAGGGCTGGCCGGGCTTCTTTTCACACTCTCGGTGTGCGCCATTTACGGACTTCCGAAATTTGGTCAGATCGCTGAACAATCGACCCATTGTCTGAGGCGAGGTAAAGGTCTAAGGCCTTTGCTTTTTAAGTACAGAGAGCCATTTACAGACAATCATGACCTCAAGGCCTATTTTATGATCTTCGGGTTTGTCCTCCTGGGAGGCGGGGTGTTAAATCTTGGTCTTCCCATTTTTTTTAAGATACATTTTGGGAGGAATATTGCTGATTGGGGATTGATCATGTCTGGATTTCAGGCTGGTTCCTGCCTGGCTACCTTCCTGTTGCCCAGATGTTCATCAACCTTCAGGCAGCAAACCATCCTCTCCTTCACCTTTTTGATCCTCGGGGGCGCCATGGCCATCCTTGGTCAACTCACGACCTACATCCAGGTTGCCTTGCTGATGATCCTGTTTGGTTGCGGCTTTACCTTAATACATATCTTTTTGGAAAGCCTCATCCAGCAAAACAGCCCGAGGACCCATATAGGGAAAACCATATCATTGTTATCAACTTACAGAGGCGCATGTTATTTAGGGACCATATTAAGCAGCGCCCTCGTATTAAAGATATGGGGCCCCCAATCCCTTCTATTGACCGGCTCTTTTATTATGGTTTCGGCATCCCTTCTGGCAAAGAGATAATTATTCATTGAAGCCCCCTGGAGCAAGCTGCGGGGAATGCGCTCGCTGTTGCAGTTCATATCTTACCCCTTTAAATATTCTTTACAATGAGTAAAGGATCTTTTATACGTACCTGCCAGTAGCCTCGCCATTCCTGTTTCTTTCGTGTTTTATGGCGTCCGCCTTGAGGGGGGGCGTGATGAGTCCCTTCGCTTGTTTAATTCCAGCTTGTCCAGGTTCGGTCGTTGATGAATAGAATCAAAAAGACAAAATTAATCTATAAGTTCCTCCTTTTTATCCTCCCCCTCCTGATCCTATCTATAATCATTACCAGCGTGATCCTTTCCTGGACAAGCTATAATTATTTCCTGAAAACGATAAACCAGGATTACAGAAATATCATCAAAAGCTCGGCCGGCGAGATTCGCCTTTACATGGAACATGCCCAAAAGGGTTTGGAAGGCCTTGCCTTGGTGATGGCTGCCACCAAACTGGATCGGTGGCAAAAAGAGATGGCCCTGACAGCTTTCAATCATATGGCTGTTGAATTTATGTCTGTTTCTTTGATTTCCATAGAAGGAAACGAGATCGTATCTACCGGTCGGGAAGGGGATGACATTACCTTTAGTCAAAGCGAGATCTTTAAGAAAGTCCTTATGGGCCAAAACGCCATTTCTGGTGTCATGCTGACCAAAGAGAATATCCCTTACATTCATATAGCCGTCCCTGTATTACGCTTAGGCGAGGTAAAAGAGGTCCTCTGGGGCGAATTAAACCTCAAGTCTGTCTGGGATGTACTGGAGGGAATTGCTATAGGTCACACGGGTCAGGTGTATATCATGGATCTATCGGGACGATTTATCGCACACCGGAAGATTGACCGGGTCGTAACAACCCCTCCGGCAAAAAAACCGGACATACTCAAAGAACTCCGAGAATCAGATACGCCGATCGAATGGATCGAAGAAAGGGACGAAACCAAGTTCTACTGTTTGGGCTACTATATCCCGGGCTTTGATTGGGTTATTGTCTTGAGTCAGACCTATCCGGAGATCTATGCATATCTATACCAGAATATTTATCGGGCAGCCTTTATAACCTGTTTAATCTGCCTTGCAGCTATCCTCCTCGGGTGGAATTGGGTAAAACGCTTCTTAACTCCGATTCACAACCTGCATCGCCAGGTTCAACGAATAGGCCAGGGCGACTTAGATCAGAAGGTGTCTGTTGACTCGCAGGACGAGATTGGCGATCTAGGTCTGGCCTTTAATGAGATGACAGCTTCGCTTAAGAAATTTATAAGGCGGGAAGTAGAGACAGCCAGGGAACTTGCCCACGCCAAGAACTTAGCCGTCCTTGGCACGACCTCCAGCAAGGTAACCCATGAGGTGGGCAACCTTCTCAACAATGTAGGAATGATCCAGGCTACTCTGAAGGGCGAAGCTCTCAGCCCGACGGGGAAAAATGCACTGAAGATACTGGAAAAGGAATCAGCGCGGGTCAGGGAGTTTATCCACAATTTCTTGCAATTTGCCAAAAAACCGGAACTGCGCTTAGAAAGGAGATCAATCGATGCAATGATTCGAGAGGTCTTATTGATCCATCAGCCTGATACTGAAAAAAGAGGAATCCACCTTGAACTCAACTGGCCCGCTGACTTGCCCCCCGTCAATGTAGACCCCCGCCTTATGTACCAGGTCTTGAATAACTTGGTCAAAAACAGCCTGGAGGCGATGACTGATTCAGGAAACATCAGTATTGAAGGAAGGATTGAGGGAGAGCACCTTGTGGTCAGGATAGAAGATACAGGACCTGGGATCGGGCCGGATATCTTAGAACAGATATTCGACCCGTTCTTTACAACCAAAGGCAAAAAGGGTACTGGCCTCGGGTTGTCGATCGTCAAGACCATTGTAGAGGCTCATCGCGGGACTATTGAATGCCAGAGCGAATTAAGAAAAGGCACAACTTTTATCCTGCGTCTCCCTTTACAGTAAAGAAGAAGTGTGAATCCTCTCCTGCCCTGAAGGGAGATCACTTGCTTTCCACCAGGTACGAGATATAGGCGGCCCGTATGCGCTTCAGACATCCCTCCAGTTGTTCCATGAAATGGCTTGCATTCCCTTCAGCGCCAAGGACCCTTTTGGCCAGTGCGGTCAGCTCATCAGGGTCTTTTGGCAGGGCATGTATTTGACGATCTTCTAGAATTTGAAGATAGTGTTCGACTCGTCGCAAGAACACGTAGTCTTCCCTGAGTTGCGCTGCCACTGGTTCAGGTAGAATGTCTGTCTTTTGGAGTCCCTCCAGGGCGTTCAGGGTATTTCTCTCCAGCAACCCGGGATGGTCTGGTCCATGGATGAGCTGCAGCCCTTGAACCAGGAATTCCACGTCGCGCAAACCACCCATGCCGCTTTTCACATCCCTGATGGGCCTATTGCGACGAGAACAGGTTTTGATGGCCGCTTTGCGCATTTTTTCAATGGCATGGACAATGGCCTCGCGTTTGCGACGTTGCAAAAGAACAGGGCGGATCTTCTCAAGGAAATGGTCACCTATTTGTAGGTGGCCTGCCACCGGCCGAATCTTAAGGGCTGCCTGAATTTCCCAGAGGGATGCCACGTTTCGATAATAATCTATGAGTGCTGAAACAGAGGGGACGAGTTCGCCCGCTCCACCATATGGCCTGAGTCGCAGGTCCACGCGATATGCATACCCCTCGTCTGTATGCATCGAAAGGTCTGCTCGTACGCTTTCCATGACCCGGGCGAAGCGCTTTTGCAAAAAGGTGTGAGCATTGGACCCCAGAGACGTGGCAGGGGCATCATAAATTCCCAGGAGGTCAATATCTGAACTGTAATTGAGTTCAGAGCCTCCAAGCTTACCGAACGCCAGGATACAAAAGTGATTTGCTATCGCTTCCACCTCCTGCGCGGTCTCCTGCTCCTCCTTGAGCGTTGCCCAGACCCTCTCAAGGACTACCTGGGTAAGGGCTTCAGCAAGAGTAGAGAGTTCCAGCATGACATCCTCGGTTGACACCCCGAGGTATATATCGCGTGTACCGATCCGAAGCATCTCTCGTCTTCTGAATCGACGGAGCTTATTAAGCCATACCTTATGGCTGTTGCAGCCCTCAGAAGCCATTCTTAATTCATCCTCAAGATTCTTTCTGCCTTGGATTTGGTGTAAGTTCTTCGGGATGGTGACCCAGTCCAAAAATCCCGGGTTTCTCACCAAGGTATCGGCCAGAAACTGGCTTCCAGATAAAACGCTCAACAGGATTTCGAGCCGCATGGGCTGAGAAAGAAGTATGTTATAGTGGAATTCAGGGCTCGGCAGGGCGCGGATGTACCGCTCCCAGTTGTTAAGGGCCATATCGGGGTCTGGAGTTCTCAAAAGAATGTCAAAGGCCAGCAGGGCGAGCCTGGCAAATGTCTGCCGGCGTGATTCGTCTCCTGCCAAAGCCCGGAGGTTCACATAGGCTCGTGCAGGATTTTTGAAGCCAGCACCAGACAGAATCTGATGCCGGAGGTCATGGGGCACACGATCGGATAGGACCAGGTCGGCTACGGTGCCGGTTGCAGACCCCGGTAATGAATCGCGCCCAAAATGCCGCTCAACAAAGGCCCGCACGGTAGCCATGTGGGTTTCGACATCCATGTGGAGTTGCCCCGTGGGATCCAGTGCGCCTCCTCCTTTGTATTCCATGCGCCTGGCAAGGTGAGCAAATTCATCCGAATCAATGGGGGGAAGAAAAAGATCCTTTGCTGAACCCCGGAGCATGCGCATACCGTTAATCAGGCGGCGAAGAAAACCGTAAGCAGCCGTGAGTTGTTCTGTTTCAACTGGTGATAAAACGCCTGCAACGGTCAAGGCAGTCAGGGCCTCGTGTATGCGAGGTGTCCTAAGCTGAGGCACATCCTTGCCATACATGACCTGAAGAACCTGTACGGCATATTCGAGGTCCACGAGTCCGCCAGGGCTAAACTTGGCATTAAGCTTGCCAGCTTCTGTTTTCTCCTTAAATTGCTTGTTTCTCAGTTCACGCAGTTCCTTGAGGTTGATGTTTCTAGAGGCATAAATCATTTGATCCCGAATTCTTTCCACCCGAGCGGCCAAATTCTTATCGCCCCCTATGGCACGCAGACGCACGAGAGCAAGACGCTCATAGGAATGAGCTGATCCTTCTGGTCCGTAATATCGGCAAAAATTCTCCAGGCTGCAGGCCAATGGACCATTGTTTCCATAAGGGCGAAGCCTGAGATCAACATTAAATATGCCTTCTCTCTTGGCTTGTATGAATTGCGTTGTATTTCTTACCAGGCGGTCAAAAAACTCGGCATTTTCAATAGATTCTTCACCGTCCGTCGAACCGTTATCGCTGTAAACAAAAAGGAGTTCAATATCAGAAGCATAGCCTAATGCGGCTCCCCCCATTTTACCCAACCCCAAAATGGCAAAAGTGGCCTCAAGGTCGGCCGCTGTTCTAGGCCTTCCAAATCGTTTGACCAGGTGTGCGTAAGCGAGTTCTGCCGCCATGTTCACAACATTTTCCGCCAGGACCGTCAGTCTTCTAGCGAGCACCCTGAAATCCGTTTCAGGATTCAGGATATGATCCAGGTCAATAAGAAAGATCTCCCGGTCCTTGAATTCATTGAGCCTTCGTCGTTGCTCTTCCAGCTTGTTGATCCCTTTTATGGCGTTTCGGAGCCTTTGGGAGAGCTGGTCTACGGGCTCGCTGAACCGGTGCCCCTCCAAAAAGGGCTTAAGCATTGGCAGGAGTGTCTCGTACTGGAGACGGATAAAATCTTCCCACAAAAAATCACTTGTCCCGAGCAACCGTGCCAGATCCTGCAGGGCGTGCGGGTTGGAGAGCAAGTCCATCCATTGGCCTCGCTCGGGCAGTCGCAAGACGTCTCCGACAAGCTGTTCAAAACGGTGCAGGGCGACATAAGGATCGGGCGCCTTCCCGAGGAAATAAGTGAACTGTTTCGTAAGAAGAACCGAAAGCTTGACGCGACTTAAGACATTGGGATCCTCAATCTTTTTGCCACGAACATCAACAACCTCTATTTCATCTTCAACTCGTCCGTGAATGGTGCGTATGCTGACGTGCTCAATCGAAATTCCTTGGAGGGAGAGGGCATTGGTCAGGGTGTAAAGAAAGGCCGGCGTATCTTCGGACACGATCTTCAACCGTGTGTACGGACCGCTCTCATTATCGAATTCTATTTGCACCGGAAACAGGACCGGATGCGAATCCATATGCAGATCGGCCAGCCGTTTGACGACCATTTCGTTCACTCGATGTTTTGCATCAGTCACTGATTCGCTATCACCGCGCTCCAAAAGGGAAATGACATCTTCCATATTTTTTTTGAGATCATCCGACCAGGTTTCAGGTGCGCGAGATGTTTCCAGCTGACCGGAAAAAAAGTCTATGATACGCCGTCTTTTCAGAGGATCTTGTACTGTCCTGCGGGAAGTAAGTTTTCTTCGGCAGACATCTATCAGCGGTTTGTCGAGGGCCCGTTCGTATGTAAACACATCGCCAGACACAATATTGAAGCCCATGCCTGCCAACACGCCGGTGATCAGAGAAAACAGGTAAGGGTAATCAAAGGCCAGCACCGTACAATTCACATTCCCATCGCCTTTTGCATCCAGCAGCACTTCCACGGGATGTTCGGTTGAGATCCGTGAAAGTCCTTTCATATGTTCGCAAACCTGGTGCGTAGCGAACCTGTCAAAATATCGGTTGCTTAGCCGGGAAAGGTGGGCATTCAAAAGCCTTTGATCGACTTCTGGACATGCGGCCTTAAGCATATCAAGCGTGGGCTTCATAAGGCGGTTTATCCCTTGGCTGTACTGGCCTGGCCGTTTATGTGCCCCCAATGATCAGGGCCTGCTCCACGGAGGTACATTGGTTAGCGGTGCACCGGGGCATCATATGAGTTGAAAATGCACCGTGAGCGCATTCCCCGAAGCTTACTCCAGGGAGCTTCAATAAAGAGATCGTACTTTCCCGCCATTTTACAATGCCGGGGAAAAAGCCGCAAACCTTATTTGTATTTATTGTATTTATGAGGTGGGGCTACCATATATTTTTGATGATCTTTAGGGATGAAGAAAACAAAAAGGGACGCCCTTTTTCCAGGGCATCTGTTGAGAGTAAACAAAAGGTCTTAAAAAGCCTAGATATCGTAGTACAGGGCGAATTCCCATGGATGGGGACGAAGGTCAATGGCCTGCACCTCGCACTCCATCTTGTACGAGATCCACGTTTCGATCACGTCCGATGTGAAGACATCTCCTTTTAGCAGGTAATCGTGATCTGCATCGAGGGCCTCAAGAGCCTCGCGAAGAGAGCCCGGCGTATGGGGAACCTTTGCCAGTTCTTCTGGAGGCAGATCGTAAATATCCTTGTCCAGCGGCTCCCCGGGATCGATCTTGTTCTGAATGCCATCGATCACTGCCATTAATAGGGCCGAGAAGGCCAGATAAGGATTGCAACTCGGGTCTGGACAGCGGAACTCAATGCGCTTAGCCTTAGCAGAAGGAGAGTACATGGGAATACGAACCGCTGCACTGCGGTTTCGGCTGGAATAGGCCAGGTTCACCGGAGCTTCGAAACCCGGCACCAGACGCTTATAGCTGTTCGTGGTGGGGCTCGTGAAGGCCAGCAGGGACGGCGTATGCTTCAAAATGCCCCCGATAGCATATAGTGCCATTTCGGACAAACCTGCATAGCCATCGCCAGCGAATAGATTCTGATCTCCCTTCCACAATGATATGTGGGTATGCATGCCCGTACCATTGTCATTGAATAGCGGCTTTGGCATAAATGTTACGGTCTTATTATATTTACGGGCGGTATTCTTAATAACATACTTGTACTTCAATACGTTATCCGCCATCTCCACCAATGGTGCAAAGCGCATGTCGATTTCGGCCTGTCCGCCTGTGGCCACTTCGTGATGCTGTGCTTCGATAAGAACCCCGATTTTCTCCAATGTCAACATCATCTCGCTGCGGATGTCTTGCAGGCTGTCTGTGGGCGGAACCGGGAAGTACCCCTCTTTATAACGGGGTTTGTAGCCTAAGTTGGGGTTTTCAACGCGGCCCGTATTCCATCGACCCTCCGCGGAATCGATATGGTAATACCCTTCATGTTCGTTTTGATCAAACCGAATGTCATCAAAGATGAAGAACTCGGCCTCAGGACCGAAATACCCTACATCAGCGATGCCCGAACTCTTCAGATAGTTTGCTGCCTTGCGCGCGATGTTCCGGGGATCCCGCGTATAGTCTTCGCCGGTGACCGGATCACAGATGTTGCAGATCAGGACAAGGGTATTTGCAGTAAAAAACGGGTCAATAAAAGCAGACTCTGCCACGGGCTTCACAAGCATGTCGGATTCGTTGATCGCCTGCCATCCCCGGATACTGGACCCATCAAAACCAACGCCGCTCTCAAAGGCAGCTTCATCAAGTTCTCTGGCCGGAACAGAAAAATGCTGCCAGAGTCCCGGAAAGTCCATGAATCGCAAATCTATAACTTCAATCTTTTCTTTTGCAATGAGATCTAATACTTCCACAGGGGTTTTTGGTTTGCTCATCTGTCCATTTCCTCCTTGATCTGGTTGTTTTTGGATTAAATTTTGGCCCTTCCTAAAGGGCAAATGTCATGCCATGTCGAAAGATCGGTTAAAGAATGCCTTATAGATCAACAAGTTACAGATTACCTCCGGATATCAATTATTGTCTCCTATTGTCTCCAAACACACAATTTTGCAGGATTCTATCGGCCAATCATACAAAATGGTAGTTCTTCCCAACAATTCTTGCCAGCTGTGGCCATAGGTCAGGTATTGTCAGACTGTTGCCCAAATCCCTTCTCGCTTGGTCTAAAACGTTTTTTGACAAATCTAAGGCTTGCTCCAGGCGACTTCAAAACTCGCCCTTCGGACTCAAACAGTTGAAGTCGCTGATCTTCCGCTTCGCCAAGATTTGTTGACAAAAAACATTTTAATGACCGCTCAAAGGAATTTTTATCTGGGCAACAGCCCGTTGTCAGGCGGTTGCCTAAATCACGATAATTGAAGCGGTCTGCAGCAAGCTGTGGGGAATGCGTTTGCTGTGCATGTTCAAGTCCCAGCCCCCTCTTTTGGCGTTTGCAAACTGCCAAGGGGCATCTCTTTTTGAGGAAGATCAAATCTTATTCTGCTTGTCAGGGGCAGAATGCATCGCGTCACTCGAACCAGCCGCTGGCCCTGAAGGGCACATATAAATGCAGTTTACAACCTCAGGCGCCCATTGTAAATGGGATAAACCGGTATGTCGAAAAAAGTTTTTTCATTTAGCGAATAGCCAAAGGTAATAAGGAGACTTATTCCCAGTGACCTGACTTCAAAAAGAAATCACCCTTGATGGCCCTCCTCATGCCGGGTGCATGGCTGTTTGGGCAACAACCTGTCGTCATCTTGGATTGGCACGACCATTGTCTTGGTTGAGCGGGATTTACGGGTCGGCTTCAGGATCTGGATGGCGAAAGGGTGTTGTCGCTCAGAAGGTGTGAAAATTGACAAACATTCTACCATAGTATAATGGTGAGTATGCTTAATCGCTGATTTTCCCTGACCGACTTGCCACTGATTAGCCCTGCTTATCTGCGGGGTTGAGGGAAAATGCATGAAATTAGAAATTCCCGTACAGGCAAGAGCCTCCTATAGTTATAGGGCTTCATGATAACGTGGCCCCCAAACAGGGCATTCCCCAGATAAAGGAAGAGGCGCGGTTCGGCTCTCCCTTCATATGTTCTTACAGATCGATTCTTGCTTTACGGACAAGAAGAAATCGACGACACGAAGAAGCGTCGAAGAGAATAACCCGCTTCCTGAGTCGGTGGCGGAAGATATCCACGAGATGGATGCGGCGGCCTGGATGCTTGATACTGGCTACATATATTCAGTTTGTATTTTAATCTATTCCGACTTTTACCGGAATAATCTCGGTGGATCCGGGACATCGAGCATCCAGCATCATTTTGTGATACAATAAGCAATAGGGCAAAATTACTTCAGCAAGTTGCAAGATTTACGAGACGGTTATGAAGATCGCTCTTGCGCAAATCAATCCCACGATCGGCGATTTCAAACACAACATGGATAAGATCATGGCCTACATAGAAAAGGCCAAAGACCTTGCGTGTGACCTTATCGTGTTTTCCGAACTGGTCATCTGTGGCTATCCACCCCGGGACCTCCTGGAAAAGCAAGCCTTTGTGACCGCCAACCTGGATCATTTTTACAGGCTGGTTGATTCCGTCAAAGGGATCGGCGTTATCTGTGGATTTGTAGATAAAAATCAGAAGCAGGAGGGCAACCCGCTTTACAGCTCGGCAGCACTTTTTGATGAAGGCAGGATTCTCCATCAAGTACACAAGAGATTGCTCCCTGTTTATGACGTTTTTGACGAGAGGCGGTATTTTGAACCCGGCACCGAATACAGCTCTTTTTTTTATAAGGGTTGGGAAATAGGGCTGACCATTTGTGAGGATATCTGGAATGACAAGGATTTTTTCCCCAGGCGGCTTTACTCTGTTGACCCCGTAGCCCGTATCATCAAGAATGGCGCCAATCTCATCATCAACATTTCGGCTTCTCCTTATTATGTCGGAAAAAGAGCATTTAAGTGGGACATGCTCGGCAATATTGCCAAAAAATATCAGGTTCCTCTCGTGTACGTCAATCAGGTGGGTGGAAATGACAGTGTTCTATTCGATGGGCTTAGCGTGGCCTTTGATTCAACAGGTCAGATGACGGCCCGGGCGCGTGACTTTGAAGAGGATATGATCGTCTTTGATACCCAAACCCAAAAGGGAGACCTGCACCCCATTGCTGAAACCGACACGGAATCTATGTGCAATGCGCTGATTATGGGGACCAGGGATTATGTCCGAAAGTGTGGGTTTGACAAGGTCGTGGTAGGATTGAGCGGCGGCATTGACTCAGCCCTTACGGCCGCCATCGCCGTACAGGCCCTTGGAAGGGAAAATGTCAAGGGTGTTTTCATGCCTTCTCAATATACGTCTACGGAAAACTTTGAAGATACCAAAGCCCTTGCATCCAATTTGGGTATTCAGCTTATTCAACTGCCCATTGCAGGCATATTCGAGAAGTTTCTTGAGGAATTGTCTTTGGTCTTCAAAGACATTGCCACGGAAATTACAGGACAAAATATCCAGGCACGCATTCGGGGCACCCTGCTCATGGCGCTTTCCAACAAGTTGGGTTGCCTCCTGCTTTCTACAGGGAACAAATCAGAACTGGCTGTGGGCTATTGCACGCTTTACGGTGATATGAGCGGCGGTTTAGCCATGATTTCGGACGTTCCAAAGACAATGGTTTATGAGCTTGCCCGTTTTGTCAACAAGAAAGAAGAGGTGATTCCTGCGAGGATTTTTGAAAAACCCCCATCGGCCGAGCTCAAACCCGATCAGGTAGACCAGGACGATTTGCCGCCTTACGAGATCCTGGATGGGATATTGAAGGCATACATTGAAGACAATAAGGGGGCAGAGGAGATCGTTGCCATGGGGTTTGACCCTCAAACTGTGAGGGAAACCATCTGCCGGGTTGATCGCAACGAATACAAGCGACATCAGGCCCCCCCGGGATTGAAGGTCACCACAAAATCTTTCGGCTATGGAAGAAGGTATCCCATCGCCCAAAGGTACCTACCCTCATTCGAGTGACCCCCGTGTTTTCATTCATCGGCCACTTTCTTATAGATTGGGTTCTGTTGCAGCCCACGATGGCTTTCTATAATCATCATTCAGCTTTGACGGACTGTTAGTATACAAAAATGTTGTTTATCCATAAAAAATCCTACAAAAGCGTTTATTTTTCAAGGTGCGCAAACGGTTTCTGTTGAGCAACATACTGACATTGTAGTATATATTCAATTGGCATAAGTCTTGCCGCAAATGCCCTAAGATAATGAGGGCGAGATGTCCTGGCAAAAGAAGGAGAGAGGAACAAGATGTGCCGTCTGATTGCAGTAAGCAGTGATACCCCCCAGTCGCCCATGATCGCCATGCGTGCCCTAGATGTGATGCAGGAAGGACACGACGGTTCCGGTGTGGGGCTTTTCTTGAGTGATCTAACAGGTCCCTTTCAAGAGTTGAAAGGTGTCCCCATCTTGTCGGGGATTTTTACCAATGCGGGGCTGAAACGTCTTGATCAATTCATGAAAGACGTGGGGTTTATGACAAAATATAAAATGGCCATCAAAGTTCCCAAAATCCCGCCGCCAGGGGTATTCAAGCGAGATATCTACCTGATTCGAGCTTATGAATATCCAGAGACCTGGGAGGAGTTGAGCGAAAGCGAGATTCAGCATCGCCTGATGCTCATCCGGCTTCAGCTTCGACACATGGGAGAGGAAAAGGAGGATATGATTGTCTTCAGCTTCTGGCCGGATGTGATCATGATCAAGGAGATTGGCGATCCCCTGACCGTCGCAGAATATCTCCAGCTCGATCGTCCCGAACTCCAGGCTAGGGTGATTATGGCCCAGGGCCGGCAAAATACCAACTACGCGATCAATCTCTACGCCTGCCATCCGTTTTTTATACAGGGGGTGGCTACGATGACCAATGGAGAAAATACGGCCTTCGTTCCCATTTGGGAATTTCTTATGTCTCGCGGCTTTCCGGGATATGTCGGCTACCAGTCCGATTCAGAGGTCTTTACCCATATCCTTCATTTCACGCTGACTCGGCTCGGACTGGGAATCCAGACTTACAAGCATGTGATCACACCCTTGCAAGACGAGGATTTGGATCACCACCCCAACGGTCGCTTCCTAAAACATCTGAAGCATACCTGTCGGAGACTCATCATTGATGGGCCGAATTGTGTGATCGGCTGTCTGCCCGACAAGACCCTTTTCCTGGTGCAAGATCGAAAAAAGCTTCGACCCGGTGTGGTGGGAGGCAAACCCGGCCTTTATGCGATTTCATCGGAAATGTGTGGGTTAGATGCAGCCATTCCTGATCGGGATAAGAGCAAGGATTTTCAACCTATGTACCTGGACACTGCATTCATACGCCCCGACCGTCAGGAGGTAAAGATATGTCGTCAAACGGAAGAATTGCCCCTTCCACACTAAGCGTCAAGGATCTGCCCTGGCAGATTCATTGGGATAAAGATCGATGCTCCCTGTGTGGACGCTGCACGGCTGTTTGTCCGGTTCATGCCATTGAATTGGGTGTGCACCGTCAGCGATTGGTTGAAACCCCGGTCGGGCTGACCGAGGCCCCGTCCAATGTGTATCGGGTGTATTACGGCATCCGGCAAAGAACCGACCCCTCATACGCCTGTGTGGGATGTGCCATGTGTACTCTGGTCTGTCCCAACGATTGCATTATCCCTTATCGGAGTGATGAGGCGGATAAGCTGAGATATCACATCAATCGAGGCGGCCAGCCCCGCCGGCGTGGAGGACGCAGAAATGTCCCTGGTGGCGTTCTGGATCAAATCAAATTCATCCGTATATCCATGTTGACCGACCCTGCCTTGGATGCCGGACGGCACGAATTTGAGCTTCGCACCTTACTGGGCCGAGTTCTGCCTCCTGAGGAAAACATGAAGCTCCTCCATGAGGAGGGTTGGATCCCCCCTGTGCGGGAAATTTACCCCTTAATGATTGGAGCGATGTCCTTTGGGGCGCTTTCCCCAAACATGTGGGAAGGGCTCCAAATGGGTGTGGCCTACCTTAACGAAGAGCTCGGTATGCCGGTTTGTATCTGCACCGGAGAAGGAGGCTGTCCGCCGCGGCTTTTGCGATCACGGTTTTTGAAGTACGTTATTTTACAGATCGCTAGCGGCTACTTTGGCTGGGACGAAATCATCCGCGCCATACCCGAAATGAAGGAAGATCCCTGCGCCATTGAAATCAAGTACGGGCAAGGGGCCAAGCCCGGGGACGGCGGGTTGCTCATGTGGTACAAAGTGAATAAACTCATTGCGGCGATTCGGGGAGTTCCCCCGGGGGTGAGCCTTCCCAGTCCGCCCACGCACCAGACCAAGTATTCTATTGAAGAATCTGTGGCAAAAATGATCCAGTCCATGTATATGGCCTGGGGTTTTCGGGTGCCCGTTTATCCCAAGATTTCTGGGACCACCACGGCCCTGGCGGTCCTCAATAACCTGACCCGAAACCCGTACGCGGCCGCCTTGGCTATTGACGGAGAAGACGGCGGCACAGGCGCTGCGTACAACGTGTCCATGAATCACATGGGGCACCCCATAGCCAGCAATATCCGCGACTGCTATCTCAATCTGGTTAAGCTGGGCATGCAGAACGAAATTCCCCTCTTTGCCGGTGGCGGTGTGGGTAAGAGTGGCAACCTGGCAGCAAACGCAGCCGCTCTGATCATGTTAGGAGCAAGCGGTGTGCAAATAGGCAAGTACATCATGCAAGCAGCGGCCGGATGTGTCGGCTCGGAGTCGGATCGGTGCAACATCTGTAATATCGGGCTTTGCCCCAAGGGGATCACGTCCCAGGATCCCCGCCTTGACCGGCGCCTGGACCCGGAGCAGGTGGCAGAGCGCGTCGTGGATGTTTTTCTTTCCTTTGACACTGAGCTCAAAAAAATCATGGCGCCCCTTGGCCGTTCCACCTCGCTTCCCATCGGCATGTCTGATGCAATCGGGATCAACGATCAGGCTGCGGCCGAACGGCTTCAAATCAGATATGTGGTATGATCGATCAAAGCTCAAAGCTGGAGGCACAAAGCGAGAATGACCTTCCAGCCTTTGAGCTTTGTGAGTTTTGGTTTGTCTTTCTTTTACCTTTCACCCTTGAGCTTTGAGTTAAGCTAGATAGATATGGAACACGTACAATCATATTCGATCTCCGGAATGGAAAACGGCCGTCGCCTGGAATCACGAGTTTTGGAAGAGCGAATCCAGAAAGCAGTGGCTGAGGGCCATCGATGCCTGGAAGTGGAAGCCTACGGCCAACACGGGATTGGGGGCCGATTGTGGCGGGCAGGGGATGTGCCGGTTTATATGAAGATCAACGGCTCCCCCGGACAGCGTGTGGGATCCATGGGCTTTCCCAACACACAGATTGAAATTATGGGACCGGCTTCCGACGATGTGGGTTGGCTCAATGCAGGTGCCGAGATCATCGTCCATGGGCATACCACCAATGGGGTGGCCAATGCCATGGCCCAGGGAAAGATCTATGTTGCGGGAAACGTCGGCGCCCGCGCCATGACCATGACGAAGTACAACCCTCGTTTTGATCCCCCCGAACTCTGGGTCTTGGGATCTGTGGGGGACTATTTTGCTGAGTTCATGGCAGGGGGGATTGCCGTTGTCTGCGGTCACGAAGCGCAAGATCCAGACAACGTCTTGGGTTACCGTCCGTGTGTGGGGATGGTGGGAGGGAGGATTTTTTTTCGGGGCCCTCACAAGGGATTCAGCCAGGTGGATGCCAAGCTGGTACCCATGAGTGATGAAGATTGGGCGTGGCTGGTCAAAAACCTGCAAGTCTTTCTCGAAAAAATTCATCGTTCCCATATCTTCGAGCAGCTTTCCAACCGAGGGCAATGGCAACTTTTGGTGGCACGTAGTCCTCACGAGAAAGCCACAAAGCCGAGACGGTCCGTGGGCACCTTCCGCCAGGAAGTTTGGGAAAAGGAATTGGGCACAGGCGGATTGATTGGAGATTTGAGCGACCTTGACCGAAGTCCCATTCCGGTCATTACGACCGGTGACCTGCGCCGCTTTGTACCGGTTTGGGAGAACCGAAAATATGTCCCCCCCTGTGAGGCCAATTGTCCCACCGGCATGCCGGTGCATGAGCGTTGGCAGCTGATCCGTGAAGGCCGCATGGATGAAGCTGTGGATTTAGCTTTGGCGTACACGCCTTTCCCTGCCACTGTGTGTGGTTATCTGTGTCCCAACCTGTGTATGCAGGGCTGTACCCGGCAAACTGCCAATATGGTGCCGGTAGATGTGAAGGAGCTGGGTAAGGCGAGTCTTAATGCAAAATTGCCGGAGCTGCCAGCTTTGACAGGCAAACGCATCGCTGTGATCGGGGGCGGTCCTGCCGGCATCTCCGTAGCTTGGCAGCTTCGCCAGGAAGGCCATGAGGCGGTTATTTTTGACATGGACAAGACTTTGGGAGGCAAGATTACATCTGTCATCCCCGAGACCCGCATTCCAAAAGAGGTCGTGAGCGCGGAACTGGAGCGAGTTCGCAAGGCCCTGCCCCATATCCATCTCCAGCAGCACCCCACTCGCGAGGATCTCGAACAGTTGAAGGTGGACTACGATTTTGTGGTTATTGCTGTGGGGGCACAAAAACCTCGAATCCTGCCTGTTCCAGGGAAGGAAAGAATGATCCCCGCCCTTGATTTTCTCAGGCAAAGCAAGCAAGACCAAGCCCAAGTGGGAAAGCGTGTGGTGATCATTGGCGCGGGGAATGTGGGCTGTGACGTGGCGACCGAAGCACACCGCCTTGGCGCCGAGGAGATTACGCTGATTGATGTTCAGCAACCTGCGTCATTTGGCAAAGAGAGAGAAGAAGCTGAGCGTATCGGGGCCAAGTTCCGTTGGCCTTGCTTTACCAAAGCCGTCACCAAGGAAGGTTTGGAGCTGACTACGGGTGAAGTGATTCCGGCAGATACAGTGATCATATCGATCGGAGATCAGCCTGATCTGGACTTTCTCCCGGAGACGGTCGCCACGGAGCGGGGGTTCATCGTGGTGAATGATATTTATCAGACCACGGATCCGCAGATTTTTGCCATTGGAGATGTCGTGAAATTGGGTCTTCTGACCGATGCCATAGGGGCCGGTCGAAAGGCAGCCCAGGCGATCACGGATATCCTGGCGGGCAAGCGCCCGCAGAGCGACACACGCCGGATGATCGATTATTCCCGCATCAAGCTGGAATACTTCGATCCCCGGCTGATGCAGTTTGATGACATCCAAGCATGTGCCGAACAGTGTTCCTCTTGTGGGGTTTGTCGGGACTGTGGCATCTGCGTGACCATTTGTCCTCAGGGGGCGATTTCCAAACAGGAAGCGGGTAATGGAGACTTTGAGATGGTCGTGGATCCCGATAGATGCATCGGATGCGGGTTCTGCGCAGGGGCTTGCCCTTGCGGGATCTGGAGCCTTGTGGAAAATGAACCACTTGTGTAGTGTCGGTTGCAGCTCTACTTTCCAAATCAAATACGAGAAAAACCGATCAGAAAAACACAAGCAGACGAAAATACCAAAGCAAATGGACGACGCTTTGGTTGATCAAGGTTTTAAGGCCCTTGAGGCTTGAGACAAAACCTGCCTTTCCTCCGGCCAGCCACTTTCAACAAAGGCGGAGAGGGCCTCATAAGTGGTCCTTGATGCCTGTCCGCTTCATGCCTTGGCCTGTTCGTTTTTTGTAATCATTTAAAAAAGTTTTGAAGCACTGCCATCGCCATCAATGCCGAAATCGTTCGCAGCATCGGTCTCTGTTAGGCAGTCGGATGCATCAAGATTTTGGTTGCAGGATTTTCTTTTATAGTGATACAAGGACAAATTGATGATTGCGATCATTGATTATAAGGCTGGCAACCTGAGCAGTGTGGAGCGTGCCCTGAAGAAATTGGACTTTTCTTGTCGAATCACTCAAAGCAAGGAAGAGATCTTAAACTGTGAAAGGATCATTTTCCCGGGGGTAGGGGCGGCCGGAAAGGCCATGGCTGATCTCAGGCAACTTGGGTTAGATAAGGTATTGAAGCAAGCGTTTGAGGCCCATAAACCGATCCTGGGGATTTGTTTGGGGGCCCAGATTATCCTGGAAAAGAGCGAAGAGAATGATGCCCAGTGTTTAGGGTTGATCAAAGGAGATGTTAAGCTCTTTCCTAACCCTCTTTTTTCTGAGGAAAGCGAACGACTTAAGATACCCCATATGGGGTGGAACGGCGTGCATTTTCTCAAGAGACACCC
This sequence comes from Deltaproteobacteria bacterium, assembly GCA_003647275.1. Taxonomy (GTDB): domain Bacteria; phylum Desulfobacterota; class Desulfobacteria; order Desulfobacterales. The sequence goes on along the minus strand of QMMN01000007.1, from coordinate 34,330 downwards.
GGTTCTGGAAGGGATCACGCCAGACGATGAGTTCTATTTCGTTCATGCTTATTATCCCCGGCCTGCCTCGGATGAATATGTGTTTGGGACCACCTGCTACGGTATAGAGTTTCCGTCCATCATTGGTTATAAGAACCTGATCGCCGTGCAGTTTCACCCGGAAAAGAGCGGCCCGGCCGGGTTAAGGATCCTGAAGAATTTTTGCACCTGGAACGGTCGCCATGCTGAGTAAAAGGATTATACCCTGTCTTGATGTGAGAGACGGGAAGACAACCAAGGGGATAAAGTTCAAAGGGAATGTGGACATCGGCGACCCTGTGGAGATGGCCAGGTTCTATTATGAGCAGGGGGCCGACGAGATCGTCTTTTACGACATCACGGCTTCGAGCGACCACCGTGATATTATGATCGATGTGGTCCGCCGCGTGGCCGGGGAGATCTTTATCCCCTTCTCCGTGGGTGGAGGGATTAGGACCCTCGACGATATGCGCCGAGTGCTTTTGGCCGGGGCGGAAAAGGTCAGTGTGAACACGGCGGCAGTCCAGAGTCCTAAGATCATCTCAGATGGGGCCAGGGCCTTTGGGAGCCAGTGCATTGTCCTCGGGATGGACGTCAAAAAGGTGGAAGCCTCTCATAAGATCCCGTCAGGTTATGAGATCGTTATTCACGGCGGCAGGACTTATACGGGAATAGACGCCCTTGCTTGGGCCAAGGAGGCGGAAGGCTTGGGGGCAGGCGAGATATGCCTGAATTCTATTGATGCGGACGGCACCCAGCAGGGTTATGAAATGACGTTAACGCCTCTCATATCTGAGAATGTAAATATTCCGGTCATCGCTTCGGGTGGTGCCGGGAACATCAATCATATCCATGACGTCCTAACCAAGGGCAAGGCCGATGCCGCCCTTGTGGCCTCTATCGTCCACTATGGGACTTACACGATCAGGCAGATTAAGGAAACGCTGCACGCTCGCGACGTCAAGGTGCGGATGCGCTGGTAGGATGAAAGCATTATTGGCCTTAGAAGACGGAACCGTGTTTTATGGGAACACCTTTGCCGGGGAGGGAGAGGTCTCGGGCGAGGTCGTTTTTAACACAAGCATGACAGGTTACCAGGAAATTCTGACAGACCCCTCTTACAAGGGGCAAATTGTCACCATGACCTATCCCCTCATTGGTAATTACGGCATCAACTCCCAAGACGTTGAATCAAGCAGGATTCAGGTTGAGGGGTTTGTCGTAAAAGAGTATGAACCCATACCGAGCAATTGGCGATCTCAAGAGACCCTAGCCGATTATCTGAGCCGGCAAGGAATTATTGGCATTGAGGGCGTGGATACCCGCGCGCTGACGCGACATATCAGACTGGAAGGCGCGATGAAGGGTGTCATCTCAACCACGGACCTCGATCCTGCTTCTTTGATTAAAAAGGCTAAGGCTTCTCAAGGACTTGTTGGTCGTGATTTGGTCAAAGAGGTTACCTGTCTTAAGCCCTATTGGACATCACAAGACAAAGAGGCTCACCTTAACATCGTTGTGCTCGATTGCGGCATGAAGTTCAACATCGCTCGATGCTTAGCCCGGAGAGGGTGCAATGTGACGATTGTGCCGGCTTCTACTGCTGCTGAGGAGATCAAGGCCATGAACCCTGATGGCATCGTCATTTCCAATGGCCCGGGAGACCCTGAGCCCATCCACTATGTCGTTGATACCATCAAGCGCCTGATCGGGGATTATCCCATGTTTGGTATCTGCTTGGGCCATCAACTTTTGGGTCTTGCCTTTGGTGGTAAGACCTTTAAATTGAAATTTGGTCACCGGGGTGCAAACCATCCGGTCAAGAATCTCCTGACAGGCAAGGTGGAAATCACAGCCCAGAACCACGGTTTTTGTGTTGACATTGATTCGATCAAAGATCCGGAGATTGAGATAACCCATATCAACCTGAACGACCAGACCCTTGAAGGCATGAGGCATCGAAGTCTTCCCATCCTTTCGGTGCAGTATCATCCTGAGGCTTCCCCCGGTCCTCATGACGCGAGCTACCTGTTTGATCAGTTTATTGGCTTTATGGGCAGGAAGGGGAGGGCACAGGCGTGATCTTGATCATTGATTTTGGCTCCCAATACAACCAGCTTATCGCCCGGCGCGTCCGGGAACATCACGTCTATTGTCAGATCGAACCTCACGGGATAGATACCGCACAGATCAAGGCCCTTTCTCCAGAAGGGATCATCCTGTCTGGAGGCCCGGCAAGCATCTATGAAAAGAGCAGTCCAAGGGTGGATCCGGGCATCTTTGATTTAGGTATTCCTATTCTTGGTATCTGCTACGGGATGCAGTACATGATGGATGCCTTGGGAGGTGAGGTAAGAAAGGCTGAAAAAAGAGAATACGGGTTTGCCGAGCTGCACATAAAAGATGGAAGAGGCATTTTCTATGGCATCGAAAAAAAGACAAGATGCTGGATGAGCCATGGAGACACCATTGAAAAGTTGCCCAGCGGTTTCAGGATCACGGCATGGACGCCCAACACCAGGGTGGCAGCTACTGAAAATTCCACAAAAAACTTTTATGGGCTGCAATTTCACCCTGAAGTCATCCATACACCTAAGGGAAAGAAGATGCTGAAAAACTTTCTTTTCCGAATCTGTGGGTGCAAGAAGACCTGGACGATGAAATCTTTCATCAGAGAGTCCGTCCAGGACATCAGGTCTCAGGTTGGAGACAAAAAGGTGATCCTGGGACTAAGCGGTGGTGTGGATTCATCGGTTGCCGCCTTGCTCCTGCATCGGGCCATTGGGAATCAATTGACGTGCATCTTTTTGGATAATGGCCTTTTAAGGCAGTCAGAGGCAGAACAGGTCAGGGCACTTTTTAAGGGACACTTTAAGGTGAATTTGAGATTTGTCAATGCCAGGAGGCCGTTTCTGGAGGGGTTAAAGGGGGTTGTGGACCCTGAAAAGAAGCGAAAGATTATTGGTCGCACATTTATACGAGCCTTTGAAAACGAGGCCCGCAAGATAAAGGGGGTCGAGTTTCTGGCCCAAGGGACCCTCTATCCTGATGTCATCGAGTCCAGGTCGGCTTTTGGGGGCCCCAGCGCTGTGATCAAATCGCACCATAATGTTGGAGGGCTTCCCAAGAAGATGAGGCTGAAACTCATTGAACCCCTCAAGCACCTTTTCAAGGATGAAGTCCGTTTGCTTGGAAAAGCACTTGGACTCCCCGAGGATCTTATCTGGAGGCAACCCTTCCCGGGCCCGGGTTTAGCCATTCGAATCATCGGTGACGTCACACGTAGAAGGCTTTCCATCTTACGGAAGGTAGATGCCGTTCTCCTTGAGGAAATAAGGGCAAGCAACCTTTATAAAAAGTTATGGCAGTCTTTTGCGGTGCTCCTTCCCCTGAAAAGCGTTGGGATCATGGGGGACCAGAGAACGTATGAATACATTGTGGCCATTCGGGCGGTGACCAGCACTGATGCCATGACCGCTGATTGGGCCAAGCTTCCCCATTCCCTACTTGGAAGGATCTCCAACCGGATTATCAATGAGGTCAGAGGCGTCAACCGCGTGGTATATGACATTAGCTCCAAACCACCGAGTACCATTGAGTGGGAATGATCGAGAATCGTTTGTCGTTTATCGGTTACGCAGCTCGTTTCGGTTACCGTCATACGTGAAACGTAACGAGCCGCGAATAACGATTTTCGAATAACGAGTAACACACACATGCCCAAGAGGACAGACATATCAAAGATCATGATCATCGGATCCGGGCCGATTATTATCAGCCAGGCCTGCGAATTTGACTACTCGGGGACTCAAGCGTGCAAGGCCTTAAAAGAGGAAGGCTATGAGATTGTGCTTGTGAACAGCAACCCCGCAACCATCATGACCGATCCTGAGATGGCCGACCATACTTATATCGAGCCGGTCACACCTGAGATGGTTGCCATGATTATCGAACAAGAAAGACCGCAGGCCATTCTACCGACCCTTGGCGGGCAAACAGGTCTGAACACGGCTGTGCAAGTCGCTAACATGGGGGTGCTGGAAAAATTTAAGGTGGAAATGATCGGGGCCTCAGTCGATGTCATTAAGAAGGCCGAGGACCGGAACCTGTTTCGGGCGGCCATGGAACGCATAGGACTGCGGGTGCCCAAAAGCGGCATTGCCCGGGATATGGAGAGGGCTCGAGAGATTGCAGACCGCATCGGCTATCCGATTATTGTCCGACCTAGCTTTACGCTGGGCGGGACAGGTGGTGGTGTGGCCTACAACCGGGAAGACCTTGAGAGGTTGGCTGCCTGGGGGTTGGATGCCAGCTTGATTCATGAAATCATGCTCGAGGAATCGGTGATCGGCTGGAAAGAATTTGAACTTGAAGTCATGCGGGACGTAAAAGACAATGTGGTGATCATTTGCTCCATCGAAAATTTGGATCCCATGGGCATCCATACCGGAGACAGCATTACCGTGGCCCCGGCTCAGACTTTGAGCGATAGGGAATATCAGATGATGCGTGATGCCGCGATCGCTGTGATCCGTGAAATTGGTGTGGAGACAGGGGGCTCCAACATCCAGTTTGCCGTCAATCCAGAGGATGGAGAAATGGTTGTCATCGAGATGAATCCCAGGGTCTCAAGGAGTTCCGCGCTTGCCTCCAAGGCTACTGGTTTCCCCATTGCCAAGATTGCCGCCAAGCTGGCTGTGGGTTATACCTTGGACGAGCTTCCAAACGACATCACCGGGGAAACCGTTGCTTCCTTTGAACCGACCATTGACTACTGTGTAGTTAAGATCCCTCGGTGGACCTTTGAGAAATTTCCGGACAGTGAAGATTATCTGACGACGGCTATGAAGTCAGTGGGCGAGACCATGGCCATCGGCCGGACATTCAAGGAGGCCCTCCAAAAGGGCCTGCGTTCTTTGGAGATCGGGCGATTTGGCCTTGGGGCAGACGGCAGGGATCAACTAGAGCAGGGAGGGATCGTCCCTTCGCTGGAGGAGATTCGGGAGAAGCTCGTTAATCCCAATTCTCAACGCCTTTTCTACATTAGGCACGGTATTAAGGCTGGGATGGATGTGGACACCATCCACAGGCTTACGGGAATAGACGCATGGTTTCTATACCAGATTGCCCAGATCGTCCGTGTTGAGCAGGAGATCTTGACAGCCGGTCATCCCTTGCCCGCGGATCTCATGAGGAAGAGCAAGCGCTTTGGATTTTCTGATGTTCAGTTGGCTCACCTCCTGAAAATGGATGAGAATGAGATCCGCGCCTTGCGGAAGCGGCTTGGCGTACAACCGGTTTACAAACTGGTAGATACCTGTGCGGCAGAGTTTGAAGCTCGAACCCCCTATTACTATTCCACGTATGAAAACGAGAACGAGGCACGGGTTTCTACCAGACCCACGGTCATGATCCTGGGTGGCGGGCCGAATCGGATTGGGCAAGGGATAGAATTTGATTATTGCTGTGTACAGGCTTCCTTTGCCCTGAAGGAAGAAGGCCTCGAGAGCATTATGGTCAATAGCAACCCCGAGACGGTGAGCACGGACTATGATACATCTGACAAGCTCTATTTTGAGCCTCTTACAAAAGAGGATGTTTTGAACATCGTGGAGACCGAAAGACCCTTAGGGGTTATTGTGCAATTTGGGGGACAAACGCCGCTCAATCTTTCAGCGGCCCTTGCCGAAGCAGGGGTCCCCATCCTTGGGACGTCACCGAGAAGCATTGCCCTTGCTGAGGACCGGGAGCTTTTCAAAGATGTTCTCAAGAAACTGGGTATGAAGCAGCCGAATAACGGGACCGCGACCAGTGTACAGGAAGCATCAACTGTGGCAGATGCCATCGGCTATCCTGTCATTGTACGGCCTTCCTACGTTCTTGGAGGGCGCGCCATGCAGATTGTCTATGACCGCCTATCTTTGGAGGCCTTTACGCGTGAGGCCCTCCTGGCTGCGTCAGAGCACCCGATCCTGATTGACAAATTCCTTGAAGATGCTATCGAGATTGATGTGGATGCGATTTCCGACGGACAGACCACGATTATCGGTGGGATCATGCAGCACATTGAAGCAGCGGGTGTCCATTCAGGTGATAGCGCCTGTGTCCTCCCCCCGCAGGACCTGCCGCCCGATCTCGTGGAACAGATCAGAGAGAATACTCGGGCTCTCGCGAGTGAACTCCAGGTGGTTGGTTTGATCAACATTCAATTTGCCGTCAAGGACGAAGAAGTCTTTGTGCTGGAAGTCAATCCCAGGGCCTCACGAACCATTCCTTTTGTCAGCAAGGCGACGGGGATTCCCTTGGCCAAGCTGGCTACCAAGGTGATGCTGGGCCGGACCTTAAAAGACTTGGGATTGACTCGAGAAGCAAAACCCAATCATATTTCAGTGAAGGAAGCTGTTTTCCCCTTTGATCGTTTCCCAGGCGTGGACGTTCTTCTGGGCCCTGAGATGAAATCCACCGGTGAGGTGATGGGCATCGATGTTGACTTTGGCAGGGCATTTGCGCGGTCTCAACTGGGTGCAGGACAATATCTGCCGACGCAAGGAACCGTCTTTATCAGTGTCAAGGATGCAGACAAGGAGGCGGTCTATCCGGTGGCAAGGCACTTGTATGAAATGGGCTTTGATATCCTAACGACCCGAGGGACCTCACAGTGCTTAAAAAAAGCCGGCGTGATAAACCAACCTGTGAAGAAGATCGGTGAAGGGCGGCCCAACGTGATTGATTACATTAAGAACGGGGATATCCAGTTGGTGATTAACACGCCTTCAGGCAAAGAAAGTGCAAAAGGTTCCCGCATCATTCGTCGCACAGTCCTAAGATATGGTCTGCCATACGCCACCACGCTTGCTGGTGCCTGTGCCATGGCTTCGGGGATTGAAGCGATGAAAAAGAGGAAGATGACCGTTCGATCGCTTCAAAACTTCCACAAAGACTGTGACCACTGGAGCAACAAGTCCTCAGAGGAGCCACTGAGAGGAAAAGAGGTCGCCTAAAAAGGTGGGGTAAAGGATGAAACTTTGTCATGGGCCAAAAGAGTCATGTGGCGTCTTTGGTGTATTCGGACACGATGATGCCTCAAAGTTAACCTATTTTGGGCTCTATGCTCTTCAGCACCGGGGACAGGAAAGTGCTGGTATCGTGACCTCTACGGGTAAGTCAATTCAAGAACACAAGGGGATGGGGCTTGTCCATGAGGTCTTCAATGAACCGATCTTGAATACGCTACGCGGCCACATAGGCATTGGGCATGTTAGATATTCCACGACCGGGTCTTCTATTGCCAAAAACGCCCAACCGTTTGTCGTTTCCCATGCGGGAAAGACCCTGGCCATTGCCCACAACGGGAATCTCACCAATGCCAAAAAGCTGAGGGGAGATCTTGAAAAGAGAGGTTCTATTTTTCAGACCACCATGGACAGCGAGATCATCGTCCACCTGCTGGCCCGCAACATACAAGATGGGGTGGAAGAGGCCGTGGTCAAGGCAGTTTCTGAGATTCAAGGGGCTTATTGTTGCGTCTTGATGACTGAAGATAAGCTTATGGCTTTCAGGGACCCCAATGGGTTCCGTCCCATGTGTCTTGGAGCGCTCAACGGGAGCTATATTGTCGCCTCTGAGACATGCGCCCTCGATCTGATAGATGCTCAGTATATCAGAGATATTGATCCAGGCGAGATATTGATCATTGGTCAAGATGGGTTAAGGTCAATCAGGCCTTTTGCCGAACGCAGGAGTACATTTTGCATCTTCGAATTTATCTATTTTGCCAGGCCCGACAGCAATATCTTTGGCCAGAATGTTTATACTGTGCGAAAGAGGCTTGGGAAAAAATTGGCCGAGGAATATCCCCTTGAGGCCGACTTTGCCATGCCCTTCCCAGATTCTGGAAACTATGCCGCCATTGGTTTCTGTCATGGATCAGGCATACCCTTGGAGATGGGGGTCATCCGGAACCATTACGTGGGGAGGACCTTTATTGAGCCTGCCCAATCCATGCGGGACTTCGGGGTGAAGGTTAAACTCAACCCGGTTCGTGAAATTCTTAAACGGAAACGTGTCGTGATTGTCGAAGACTCGATCATACGGGGTACCACGAGCAAGATGCGCATTAAGACCTTGCGGGAAGCCGGGGCTAGGGAAATTCACATGGTGGTAAGTTGCCCGCCTCACCGTTATCCTTGTTACTACGGTATTGACTTTTCGACCAAGGGGGAACTGATTGCCTCCCAGCACACGGTGGAAGAGGTGAAAAACTTTATCGGGCTGGACAGCCTTTGCTATCTGAGCCTTCCTGGCATGCTTGAGGCTACGGGACTTGAAAAGGATGGTTTTTGTTTGGCCTGTTTTAATGGTAAGTATCCCATACCGCCAGAAGAAGGCTTTTCAAAGCTGTGCCTTGAATACTGAAAGTTTGCAATAGTTCACCATTCAGGGTAAGAAAAACCGCTTCTCATCGGCCCCCAACGCCTTTAGCCGGTATGCGATTATTGTCGGTGGAAATGGCCGGAAACCTATGCTTAGCGGATTTCCTTACCCTTTAGACTGTTTGAGCATTTTACATATTGACCGGCCTGCTCCCCGGACGCGAAGCGCTGCCGTCAGGCAGAATCCCTGCCCGGGAGGGCGGGGAGGCTTCACATTTGCATTTCGGTGATTTGGGCAACAGCCTGTGGAGAGTTGATATGATATCCCAATTTACCTTTCAAGGTGCTAAGAAGATCTTATTCGGACAGGGTTCTATTAGAAAGCTATCAGACGAGATTAAGGCACTTTCCGGGACAAAGGTCCTGCTGGTTCTGGATCAAGGCCTTGAGCAGGTCGGTGTGGCTCAACGGGTCGTGGATCCCCTGGAAGCCAATAGCGTTTCTTATGTTCTGTACGATAAGGTTACCTCGGAGCCAGAACCCGTTCTGGCAGATGAGGGGGCTGCGCTGGCCATAAAAGAACGCTGTGACCTTATTGTGGGCGTGGGTGGAGGCAGTAGTCTGGATGTGGCCAAGGCGGCAGCTATGTTGGCTAAAAACGGTGGAAAGGCTGTTGACTATATCGGGCTTGAAACAGTACCAATGCCCGGCCTGCCTACCATCATGATACCTACGACTGCAGGCACAGGGAGTGAGGTGACCTTTACAGCCGTCTTTACCATGAGAGAGAAAAAGGTAAAGGGAGGCATTAACAGCCGCTTCATGTATCCCGACCTGGCGCTCCTGGATCCAGAGTTGACCGTGAGTTTGCCCCCGTATCCAACTGCCACCACGGGCATGGATGCCCTAACACACGCTATTGAGGCCTTTACCTCATTGCAGTCCAACCCGATCAGTGATCTGGTGGCCCGTGAAGCCATCAGCCTTATCGGGGCGAATTTGAGACGGGCTGTTGACCGTGGAGACGATCTGCAGGCTCGGCGTGATATGTTGCTGGGAAGCCTCATGGGGGGGCTTGCACTGGCCAGTGCCGGTGTGGGGGCCTGCCATGCCTTGGCGTATCCACTCGGCGCCTTTTTTGATATTCCGCACGGCTTGGCCAATGCCGTTCTTTTACCGTATATTATGGCATATAACCTAGAGGATGCAGAAGAAAAATATGCACAGGTTGCATTGCTGATAGGAGCCGGGGCAACAGGACATTCCCGGGGGGTCTCCGCAAAGGCAGGTGTGGAGGTCGTTAGAGGGCTCTCAAGGGATATCGGCATCCCGCAACGGCTCAAAGATCTTAACATACCAGAGTCGGCCATAGCGGACATGGCTGAGATGGCCATGACGGTCGCCCGACCCATTGCAAACAATCCGAGAAAAATGACAAAAGAGGCAGCCATCAAGATTTACCAATCAGCTTTTTAAATAGGAGGAAACCCATGCCTGGCTTTGAAGTTTTTGGGGAAGAAGAAAAGCGTGAGGTCTTGGAGGTGCTCGATACCGGGGTCCTGTTTCGCTATGAGTTTGCCGAACAGCGAAAAGGCGTTTACAAAGTAGCTGAATTTGAAAAACGATTTGCCGAATACTGCGGAGCCGCTTATGCACAGGCAGTATCCTCAGGAACCGCTGCACTTCGTGTGGCCATGGCAGCCCTCGGTATTAGTCCTGGCGACGAGGTCATCACGCAGGGGTTTACCTTTGTGGCCACGTGGGAGGCCATTCTGGATAGCGGGGCGGTGCCTGTCTTTACAGAGGTGGATGAAACCCTGACCATGGACCCTGAAGACTTGGAGCAAAAGATAACGCCTCGCACCAGGGCGATCATACCGGTCCATATGCTTGGGGCACCGGCCCGCATAGAGGAGATCGTAGCCATTGCGGACAGGCACGGTATTCCCGTTATAGAGGATACAGCTCAGGCCTGCGGTGGAACCTTGAATGGTCGCCACCTAGGGACCTTTGGTACCATGGGCATTTTCTCATTTGATCCGGTAAAGGCCATCACAACAGGTGAAGGCGGCATGATTGTGACCAATGATGCGGCCCTTTATCGCAATTGTTCAGAATTTCACGACCACGGCCATGACCATAACCCGGAGCTGGAACGAGGCTTGGAAGGTCGCCGATTCATAGGGTTCAATTACAGGATGACCGAGCTTCAAGGAGCGATTGGACTGGCCCAACTGGCCAAGCTGGATGACATCATTGCTGCACAGAGGAAACACAAGGCGGCCATCAGGTCGGCTCTTGAAGATGTGGATGGTGTGACTTTTCGAACAATCCCGGATCCAGCAGGAGACACGGCCACCTTTCTGGCCTTTTTTCTCCCGGACGGGGGCACGGCAAGGAAATTTAAAAAGGTATTGTCTGAGGAAAAGGCGGGTGCTATCTACTTTAAAGAAAATACCTGGCATTTTTATCCGAAATGGGAACACCTGCACCAGGGCTTGACCCTGTGTCGGACCGGGTGGCCTTTCAAAAGAAGCGAAGCAGGAGAGGCATTAAGATATATGCCAGATAACCTCCCTAAGTCAGAAGCGGTTTTCGACAGGCTTCTGGTCTATCCCATTTCAGTGAAAATGAGCGACGATCGCCTTGAAACCATTGTGTCGGCTGTCCAAAAGGCGGCCTCTGTTGTACTTTAGTCGTGTGTGACAGCTTCGTAAAAAGTCCATCTACTGCGTTGCGCTTCATCCCCGCTCTGTTAAATTCTTGTTATGCGAGACGGCGGAGCCGATTTAACAGGGTAAATCATTCCGACGTACGTTTAAGTACGCCTCATTTCTCAAGATTGCGCCTGACGGCTTTAAAAGAGGTGCGCGTCTTGCATCTGGAGCCGTCTATTTGATGACTTTTTACGAGTCCATGATGTGTGTTTGATCTCATGAAAATAGTTGCTATCATTCCCTGCAGATACGGTTCCAAGAGATTTGAAGGCAAACCCCTGATGGCGATTCTCGGCAAACCTATGATCCAGTGGGTGTATGAGAAGGCCAAACAGGCCGCCATTCTGACCGACGTGGTGATTGCCACAGATGACGAGCGCATTTATAGGTGTGTTCAGGGGTTTGGTGGCCGGGTATTAATGACAGCGCCAACCCATCGATCCGGATCAGACCGGGCAGCAGAGGCCGCCCAAGCACTTGGCCTAAAAGACGAAGATATTGTCATCAACATCCAGGGCGATCAACCAGCCTTTGATCCGCGGTGTCTTCCTGAGGTTGTATCTCCACTCCTGGAGGATTCCCACCTTGTCATGAGCACCCTGATTTACAAGATAAGTGATCCGGCTGAAATCAATGATCCGAATCACGTAAAATGTGTGTTTGACAAAGACCACTTTGCCCTTTACTTCTCCCGATCAACCATCCCTTGTAGCCGGGATGGTGCCGTGTCATTCGATATCTTCAAACACCTGGGGATCTATGCTTACCGGAAGCATTTTTTGGATTGCTTTGCCTCGCTTCCGCAGGGCAGGCTGGAAGCCATAGAGAAGCTTGAACAGCTACGGGCTATGGATCATGGCTACCGGATTAAAGTGGTAGAGACCCGCTATGATTCAAAGGAAGTTGACACACCAGCAGATATTGGAAAGCTTGAGATGGCCCTTAGGGGTTAAAATCCTTTTGCATGAGTAGGGATGAGGTCCCAAAATCATATACGTAGGGCTTGATTAAAGCATCTGTTCAAGCTCATTTACTACTTTTTAGGGCCGCCCCCCTTCTCTCAGGAGTAATGGGAAAGATGGAGGCTTTCCCTGTTAACGTACAATTTTGTAAGATAGGGGTATGATACTCAAGAAAATAAAGGCATTTTTGAAGACAAAAGGCATTACCGGCTTTTACTTTGGAAGGAGTTTGAAAACGGTTGCAGAAGGTTCATTAGTTCTGTTTCCTTATGATCCTGCCGTTTTAAACTGCGGGATAACAGGTGTTCTGGCCTTCAAGAGACGATCTGCCCAAACCGTAAATTTGCCCGTTCAGAAGATAGAGCATAAGGTAGAGACCCTTTTTGAATACACCTGGGAGAGGCTCGAAAAAAAAAGGCCGGGACGAATAGACAGTTACCTTGGTGGAAAAGATCTCTTGAAGGAGATCAAACACCTCTGTAATAGATTTAAGGCTCACGATGAGTTTTATGAAGTTTTTTCTAACAGGGGCTACAGGGAGCAACTTTCCAACCTTTGTGCGAAGTTAGAGAGCCTGATCGAGGCTGAAGACAATGTTCGGATCCAGAAAAAAGGGCGTTTGGCAGCAGAAGAATATGAATCCATGAGTCGCCGCATAATTCAGTTGAGGGATATCCTGTGGTCCTTGAAGTACGAGATCCTTGAAAATATTGACAAAATAAATGCCTTGGGCTCATTTGGCCAATACGACAACACCCCACTTGCTGTGAGGCGGCTCAAAGAGATTAACCTTGTCTTTAACAACCTGGATCGACTTGAAGTCAGGGGAAGAGACTCTGCAGGTATCTCCCTCCTTTTTGTACTTGATGAGGCCAACTTTTCCCGGTTTCAAAAAACGTTGCAAGAGAAATCCCTGCTTGATGAATTTGAGGCCAGACAGGCTGGCTATGTCTTATTAAATCGCGGCATCAGGATCAATAAGCACAGTCCCACGGTTTCATTGGCATTCACTTACAAGATAGCCGCTGAGATCGGAAGTCTTGGGGACAATGTTCAATATCTGAGAAAGCAGGTTCGGGAGGATGCCATATTCCAGCACCTCATTAGGTTCCCCCACATTGATCACAGCGCAGTGGCCCATACCCGCTGGGCTTCGGTTGGCGAAATCAGTGAAGCCAACTGCCATCCTGTTGATAATTTTGGCGTGGCGCAAGACGGTTTTCATGAGAAAGATGGCGTTGGCGTCTGCGAGCCAAATCTTACCGGCATCATTCATGTTTGTTTGAATGGAGATATTGATAATTACCAGAGCCTAAAACGGGACTATGAAAGGGAAAGTGGGCGGGCTATTGCCAAGGAGATTACCACAGATACTCAGATCATTCCACTTCAGATAGAAAAGTACCTTAAGAAAGACAAGACGCTTGAAACAGCCTTTCGCCTGGCAGTCAGCGATTTTGAAGGGTCTCATGCCATTGCCATGCACAGTGACCTTGCACCCGGAAAGATTTTTCTCGCACAGAAGGGCAGCGGGCAAGCGATATTTGTGGGGTTGGCCGAAGACCACTATGTGTTGGCTTCTGAGAGCTACGGGTTTGTTGAGGAAACGCCCCGTTATGTTAAGCTGGACGGGGAGAAGGTGGTTGAAGGCATATCCGGCAAAACTCAGGGTCAAATATTTGTGTTGGATCAGAATTCCAGTGGAGGCATTGAAGGTATCAAGGCCATGTATTATGATGGCATGCCTATTGAGCTCTCCGAAGAGGACGTTAAAGAGACAGAAATTACCTCAAGAGATATCGACCGCCAGAACTATCCCCACTATTTTTTGAAGGAAATTTCAGAATCGCCACGCTCGGTGGAACAGACCATTGAAGGCCGGGTGGCCATCGTTGAAAAAAACGGCAAAAGATGTCCACAGATCCTCCTGGATGCTTCCGTCATACCGGCTCGCCTTGAATCGGCCTTGAGACAAAACAGGATCCGCAAGATTTTTTTTATGGGACAGGGCACAGCAGGGGTGGCGGCTTCAGGGTGTGCGGAACTGCTGAAGTACTATTTAAAAGAGACCGATATCCGTGTGGCTGCCCTTAAGGCTTCTGAATTCAGCGGGTTTATGCTTGCAGACGCATTGGAGGATACCCTGGTGGTTGCCATCACGCAGTCTGGAACGACCACAGATACCAATCGTGCCATTGATATGGCAAAAGGACGAGGGGCCTACACCATAGCCATTGTCAACAGGAGGGACTCTGACATCACATTTAAGGTGGATGGCGTGCTTTATACGAGCACCGGCAGAGATATTGAAATGTCTGTTGCCTCCACCAAGGCGTACTATTCTCAGGTTGTAGGAGGGAGCATCCTGGGGCTGAGGCTGGCCCAATTGGTCGGCAGCATAACAGACGATTTGATTATAGCGGAGATAGAACACCTTTGGAGGCTTCCTGCATGCATGGAGAAGGTGTTGGAAAAGCGGCGGGAGATCGGACAATCAGCAGAGAAATTTGCGGTTACAAAACAATACTGGGCTGTTGTGGGAAGCGGCCCCAATAAGATCTCTGCTGATGAAATTAGAATAAAACTGAGCGAACTTTGCTATAAAACGATCTCATCAGACGTGGTTGAAGACAAAAAGCACATTGATCTTTCTTCGGAGCCCTTGATCTTTGTTTGTGCCGCAGGCAACCGTGATGACGTCGTCGGTGACATTGTGAAGGACACAGCTATATTCAAAGCCCATCAAGCTGTGCCGATTGTGGTGGCCACAGAAGGCGAGCATCGGTTTGAGCCGTATGCCGATGCAGTGATTTACGTGCCCGAGGTAAAGGAGCACTTTGCGCCCATACTAAACACCCTGGCAGGTCATCTTTGGGGATACTACGCAGCCTTGGCCATCAATGAAGAGTCCCGATATCTGTTCAATTTCCGGGAGCAGATCCATGAACATGTCGCCACCTCTATGGACAAGGGACAGGATGTGTACGAGATCATACTGGATGAGGGATTTAAAGAAAAGGCAGCGCGGTTTTATAAGGCCTTCAAGGAGAGAATAAGCCACAACCGATACACCACAGCCATGGCAATACAGGCCGCATCGGATCTCACGCTCTTGCTAAAATACCTGGCAGGAAGACTCCCTGTCTCAGATTTTGAGTTTGATTTTGGGATCAAGGGCACCGCGCCCAATATACTGACAGCCTTTTTTGAGTGTATTGGCAAAGTCATCAATGAGATGGCCCGGCCTGTGGATGCCATAAAACACCAGGCGAAAACTGTCACGGTTGGCACAAGCAGGATCTCAGAAAAGGTAGAAGGCCTCCTCTTTGAAGCACTCGGTAATCATGGGTTTAACCAAAACCAGCTTACCACCAGCAACGTTTTAGTGTTGAAGCGATTACAGGCGGTCATTAGCGAAATAAAGGGGACCACACTTTACAGGATAGCGGGTTTGAACTATTTGGGGGAGCCTGTTGAAGATTCGACCATCCATGTGATCAAAAAAGAAGGAAGCGCTGCAGAGCTTGTCTCCCGGGTTGAGACTGATAATAGGTTGCGGGGTACCAAGCGGATCATCGTGAAGAACGGGAATGTATTTATTGGCAAAGGAAGAACGGATAACAGAAGTATTCTTGCCGTTCCGGTCATCTCAGCCGGCACCAATATTGACTATCTCCTACTATTCAATGTTGGATTTAAAACCCAGGTAGAGCTTGAAGATAAGGTCAGCGCTCTAGGGGGCAAATATCATCATATCCGAAATCTTGTTGAAGAGACAAGCCTTGCCTGGAAGGATGAATATCTAAATCTGCTTGAGATTGAAGAACTCTTTGGTATATCTGCCGAAAAGATTTCCGAGTCCATTGTCAATCGTGTGAAAAATGGGAGTACTTCATAGACGGTTGCCGGATCCCAGATGCCGGATGTCCGACAAACATTTCACTTGTTATCAGGCATCGGGCATCATACATCAACACATTGTGAAGAGAATGTTGTAGGAGGATTCCTTTAAATATGCCTTTTCCGACCAAGTTTATCTTTATCACGGGTGGCGTTCTTTCATCTTTGGGCAAGGGGCTCGCCTCTGCAGCTATTGGGGCACTCCTTGAGAGTCGGGGATTGACCATAACCCTTCAGAAGCTCGATCCGTACATTAACGTGGATCCGGGCACGATGAATCCATTTCAGCATGGCGAGGTCTTTGTGACCGACGATGGGGCAGAGACCGATCTGGATCTTGGCCATTACGAACGATTCACACACGCCAAGCTGGGCCGAAATAACAACTTCACCACAGGAAAGATCTACCACTCAGTCATCACGAAAGAGCGCCGGGGAGATTATCTGGGTGGCACGGTTCAGGTTATTCCCCACATCACGGATGAAATCAAGCAGAGTATCATGTCGGTGGCCCAAGATGTGGATGTCGTGATCGTTGAGGTGGGTGGCACCATAGGCGATATTGAAAGCCTTCCCTTTCAGGAAGCCATAAGACAATTCAAGTCAGAGGTGGGAAAAGAAAATGTACTCTATGTTCACCTGACTCTGGTCCCATATATAGCTACCGCGGGCGAGGTCAAGACAAAGCCAACACAGCACAGTGTGAAAGAACTGCGCAGCATCGGTATCCAGCCTGATATTCTGCTTTGCCGCACCGACCGATTTTTGTCCAAAGAGATCAAGTCAAAAATAGCCCTATTCTGCAATGTGGATGTAGACCAAGTCATTACAGCCAAGGACGTTGAGACGATCTATGAGGTTCCCTTGGTTTTCCACAAGGAACGCCTAGATGACAAGATTATCGAACTGCTGAATATTTGGACCCGGGCTCCGAAATTGGGGGACTGGGAACGGCTGGTGGCAAAAATCAAAAATCCCAGACACTCGGTCACCATTGCCGTTGTGGGTAAATACATTCACCTGCGAGAATCGTACAAGAGCCTGAACGAAGCACTTTGCCACGGGGGGATTGCCAACGATTGTAAGGTGAGCCTGGACTTTGTGGATTCAGAGACCATTGATGAGTCGAGTTGTGGGCAGCGCCTATTGGCGGCTGATGGGATTTTGGTCCCGGGCGGCTTTGGTTCACGGGGTATTGAGGGTAAGATCGGGGCCATTCGGTTTGCCCGTGAAAAAAAGATACCATTTTTCGGCATCTGCCTTGGCATGCAAATGGCGGTGGTGGAATATGCGCGCAATGTTGCAGGGATGGAGGGAGCACATAGCACAGAATTTGATGAGGCGACTCCCTTTCCGGTCATCTATTTGATGACAGAGTGGTTTGACTATAAATCGCAGACAGTGCAAACAAGGGACACCACATCGGATAAGGGCGGGACCATGCGGCTGGGGGCCTACCCTTGTACACTCATTGAGGACTCGGTTGCTTATCGAGCTTATGGAAGAAAGGAGATTTCAGAAAGGCACCGTCACCGCTACGAATTTAACAATGCTTTCAAGGAAAGACTGCAGCAATCAGGGCTTATCATGAGCGGCACCTCTCCTGATGGCCAACTGATTGAGATTGTGGAAATTGCAGATCATCCCTGGTTTCTCGGGTGTCAGTTTCACCCAGAATTTAAGTCCCGGCCTATGGACCCACAGCCACTCTTTGTATCATTTATACGAGCAGCACTTGATCATAAGAAGCAAAAGGCCATAGTCTAAAAATTGCGCTATCCGTTTGTCCCAGATTGTACCCCAATAGACAAGCCTGACGCCCCTTTTACGTTGTTGCTTTTGTTTGTGTTGCGTTTTACCTTTTGGGTGAGGAAGGGATTTCATGTTTCGTCGCATGATTCGGGTTGACAGATGAGAAAGATTGAAGAAGTCCGTTTGCTTTATGAGATCAGCGAAGCCCTCAATATGAGTTTGGATCTGAGGAAGTCACTTTACAAGGTTCTGGACATTCTTTCCGATTCAACGGACATGGTGCGAGGGACGATCACCATTCTTAATCCCCTCAGGGATGAGATCAGCATTGAGGTTGCGCACGGTCTTTCAAGGGCTGCCATGCAAAGGGGTAAGTATAAGATGGGTGAGGGGATCACCGGGCGGGTGATCCAGACAGGCAAGCCTATTGTTGTGCCGAGGATCAGCGAAGAGCCTTTGTTTTTGAACCGCACGGCCACCAGGAGGGCTGTATCGGACCAGGAGATTTCCTTTATATGCGTTCCTGTGAAAAAAGGGAGTCAGGTTGTGGGGGCCCTGAGTGTTGATCGGCCCTATGAGGCGTCTTACGCCTTAAAGGACGGGGAGCGGCTGCTTTCCATTATTGCCACGATGATTGCCCAGCATGTGATTAATCTTGAAACGATCCACCTTGAAAGGGAGCGGCTCAGGGAAGAGAACAGGCGGCTTCGCCAGGAGCTTTCCAATAAGTACCGCATTACCAATATCATAGGCAACAGCAACAAGATGCGGGATGTGTTTCAAATGATTTCCCAGGTATCCAAGAGCAATGCCACGGTGTTGATACGGGGTGAGAGCGGCACGGGCAAGGAGTTGGCAGCCAATGCCATTCACTATAACAGCCTGAGGGCAAATGCCCCGTTTGTGAAAGTGAACTGTGCAGCACTACCTGCCAATCTTATTGAAAGCGAGCTTTTCGGTCATGAGAAAGGGGCCTTTACTGGTGCGATTCGGCAAAAGCGTGGAAAATTTGAATTGGCGAACAAAGGGACGATTTTTTTGGATGAGATTGGTTCCGTTGACATGGAGATTCAAGTGAAGCTTTTGCGGGTTCTTCAGGAGAAGGAGTTTGAGCGGGTAGGGGGGTATGAGACCATTAAGGCGGATGTTCGCATTATAGCGGCCACGAACAAGAACTTAGAGCGGGCCGTGGCGGAAGGGAGCTTTCGTGGCGACCTGTATTACCGGTTGAATGTTTTTCCCATTTACATGCCCCCGTTAAGGGAGCGCAAGACTGATATTTTGCTGTTAGCGGACTACTTTTTAGAGCGATACGCCAAGGAGAACCAAAAGGACATCCGCCGTTTTTCGACGCCGGCTATTGACATGCTGATGCAGTACCACTGGCCTGGGAACGTGCGAGAACTTGAGAACTGCATAGAGCGGGTCGTGCTGCTTTGTGACGAGGGCGTGATCCACAGCTACCATTTGCCTCCGACAGTGCAGACGGCAGAGGAGTCGGGTACCTTGCCTGGGCGGTCATTAGAGGAGGCTGTGGCGAATCTGGAGCGGGAGATCATTATTGATGCGCTGAAAAGCACGCGGGGCAATATGGCAAAGGCCGCAAAGATGCTTCACACAACCGAGCGCAAATTTGCTTATAAGGCAAAAAAATATGGCGTCGACTATCGCCTATACCGATGAATCCCATACAGGAAAGGCAGAGATGATTTGTAACACAGAAGAGGATATTTTGCGTGTGGTCAAAAGAATGTCAGTTTTATCCCGTTCTGGTTTACCGATGTCCTAGGTATTCTAAAAAGCTTTGCCATCACGCCCTCTGAGCTGGAGGAGGGCTGAACAGTACGATAAGTCCGGCCTTGATATTCATGTCATACGTCACGCCTGAATCGAAGTCCTTGGATAGTTAGAGCATTATGTGCGGCATTTGTGGGCATATCAACCCCGAGGGGAAGCCGATCGACCCGGAAATCCTCTTATCCATGCGGGAGACCATGAGACACAGAGGGCCGGATGATGATGGGCTCTATATCAAACAGGGTTCAACGTCAAAAAGGGGCGGCGGCGTGTCAGTCGGTCTGGGTCATCGAAGGTTGAGTATCATTGATTTATCACGGGCAGGCCGCCAGCCCATGTGCAACAGCGACGGGAAGATTTGGATTGTTTATAATGGCGAGGTATATAATTTCGAAGATCTCAGACGAGAACTGATAGCAAGGGGCTATAGATTCAAGAGCAGAACAGATACTGAAATTGTTCTTTATGCATATCAAGAATTTTCGACCGAGTTCCTAAGCAGACTCAGGGGTATGTTTGCCTTTGCGATTTGGGATGAAGAGAAAAACAGACTCTTTTTGGCCAGAGACCGTTTGGGGCAAAAGCCTCTGTTTTATTCGCTTGGAAAAGATGGCAGCCTCAGCTTTGCCTCGAGTCTTTGTGCCCTTCTGGCGGATACATCGGTTCCAAGAGATATTGATCATACAGCCATAGATCTCTACTTGACCTACCAGTATGTGCCTGCCCCCTTGACTGCATTCAAAGCGATTAAAAAGCTTCCACCCGCCCACTTCCTCGTATGGGAAAAGGGGAATCTGTTGGTAAAACGGTACTGGGCGCTTGACTATAACAACAAGTTAGAGGACCTCGGCGAGGCCGAGATCGCAGAGGCTTTACTTGAGAAGCTGCGAGAATCGATCGAATTAAGGATGATTAGCGATGTTCCTCTCGGGGCCTTTTTGAGCGGAGGCATAGACTCCAGCCTTATCGTGGCGCTCATGAGCGATATTCATCCAGAACCGATCAGGACCTTTTCAATCGGCTTTGAGGAGAGTTCGTACAATGAATTACCATATGCCCGTGTCGTGGCTGGGAAGTACTGCACCGAACATCACGAATTTAAGGTAAGGCCAAATGCACTGGATATACTCCCAGATCTGGTGTTTCAGTTGGGCGAACCCTTTGCTGACGCCTCGATTATTCCCACCTATTGCGTCTCAAGACTGACCAGAGATTACGTGACTGTGGCATTGAACGGGGATGGCGGAGACGAGAACTTCTTTGGGTATGATCGATATGTAGCCTACAAGTATGGAAGATACTACCGAAAAAGCTTAAAATTCTTAAACCCGTTTCTATTGAAACTGCTGACAATGTGGCCTGAATCCCCGGATATCCACAACCGAGTCAGGCGCGTGAAGCGTTTCCTGGAAGGGATGGCATACCCCTGTGGTGAGGATTATATCAAGTGGGTGTGCCATTTTGACAAGAGGTTGAAATCCGACATTTACACAAATGGTTTTAGGACCACGGTCTCGGACAAGGATGCCTACCAGGTCATCTTGACGCTTTTTGAACAAAGCACGGCTCATGACCCAGTTGAAAAGATCCTTGATTTTGACATGCGTTCTTATTTGGCTAATGATTTGCTGGTTAAGGCTGATATCGCCTCTATGGCCAATTCCTTGGAGGCCAGATCACCCTTTTTGGACCATCACCTGATGGAGTATGTGGCCAGGATCCCGGTCCATTTAAGACTGAGGCATTGGACCAAAAAATATATCCTGAAAAAGGTCGCAAAACCCTTTCTCCCTCATAAGATCGTGAAGCGGCCCAAGATGGGCTTTGGTGTTCCCCTTGGCTACTGGTTTCGAAATGAGCTGAAGTCGTATGCCGCGGACCTTTTGTTGGGCCAGCAGGCCCTATCCCGCGGGTACTTTAAGAAAGATGCCATCAGGACCCTTGTGCGTGAACACATGGCGGGGGGGGTTGACCACGGAGATCGACTCTGGTCGCTTCTTATTTTGGAATTATGGCACAGGACCTTTGTGGACAGATAGTTTCTTGCAAAGGTCGCTTATTTACTAAGAAGGGCATAACGATTGTTTGCAATAAATAACGCAGAGATGTTTGATGGCAGATGTTTAGATGTAAACGATTAGATGCTTTGCAGCAAGCCCCATTGAACTGCACAAGCGGGCGCTGAGACATGCTTTGTATTGTAGGGCAGCGAGAATGCATGACTATTGTCTGCTTATACTTATCTTTTTGTAATGAGCCTCACTTCTGGATTTGGTGTTGTCTGAATCGGACATGAGTCCAATAGCTTTCACCTGTTCGGGCTCATGGCCGAACAGTCTCTTGTAATCTTCGTAAACGTTGACCTTCTCGGACACCCAGGTCCCAAGGGGCGAAGACTGGTTCCGGAGCACTATGATCTTGGTCTTGCTGCTATACGGGCTCTCAGTCGTTGTGCCGATGGGCAGGGAAGCACTCCATACATACTTGATGTTGTTCGGTCTGAAAAGGGCCGGGAAGATAACGTAGATGGCGGCCGCACTGTCGCCTGTTTTCTTGTATCTCTCATCGCCGCCTTTCGGGCATTGAATCACACGCCACTGCCATGTCAGGAAAGGATATGCTCTAAGATCGTACTCAAATTCCTTGGCAATTGTAACGGCTGAATTGATCGCCTTTGCTTCAAGATAGCTTTCCTGGTTTGCCCTGACCCTGTACACCTGGGATGCGTCCCCGCCGCGGGATTTCCAGCCTTCAGGAAATGTGCCGATCTTGAACCTGGAAAAATCCTCAACCTGTCTTACGGCCGCAGGCTCATTACCTGCCAGGCCAGCCATGGCCAGCGTGCCTGATACAAAAACAAAGAAAACCAAGATTCTTACAAGCTGCTTACGATACATAAAGATGTCCCTATTAAACTGAATTTTGCACGGATTCAGTGCTGGTCCTACCCTGGGGCCTCACACAATGGTTTCGGTATTCACCATTACGGTGAGGGAAACCACTTCACTCCAGCCCCCAATGCCTTTACCTGGCGTGCTGTTGTACTGGGTGGAAATGGCTGTGGGCCTGCGTTCAGCGGTTTCCCTCACCTCCTGGTGGTAATAAGTAGCCTGCGATACTTGCGAAATTCGGGTTTAATAACCATGTTTCAAAAGCGCCTTAAGAGAGGGGATACCGGCTCGCCCGCCCAGTTTGCGGCTGACCATGGCAGCCGCCCAGGCGGCAAAGTCGAGGCTTTTCTCAATGTCCCACCCTTGGATCAGACCATAGATGAAGCCGGCATGAAAGACATCGCCACAGCCCGTCGTATCGACGGCCTCGACAGGGTATGCGGATTTCTTAATGACTTTTCCCTGAGCCAGGGCCACATAACCCCTTGGGCCCAGTGTGACGCCCACCACCCGGGGTCCAAGTTCTGCGAGCCGCTTACAAGCTTCCATCGGCTTGTCGTCTCCCACAAGGGCTGTGGCAAAGGTTTCAGATGCGATAAAATAATCGCTTAATCTGGCAAGATCAAGCATGCCTTCCCGAAGGGAACCTGCATCCACAACCACATGGCCCCCAGCTTTTCTGGCGGCCGTGCATGCGGCAAGGGCGGCCTCTAAAAAGAGCCCATCTGTGAGAACAACCTTGGCTCGGCTGATGATGCTGTAATTGATCTCATCAGGGCTTGGAGGCGGCCCCGTGGGCCTTCGCCAAAAGATGGTTCGCCTCCCCGCCCCCGGTTCGGCCACAATAAAGGCAAACTGGGAGTCAAAACCCTTCCTGACAAGCACGCCGCTGGTATCGATTCCTTCCCCGTCCAGAGAGGCCTTGATCATACTACTGAACAGATCATCTCCAAGCACGCCAGCAAAGACACACGACAGGCCCCATCTGGCAAGGGCCACCAGGGCCGTGGCCACAGGTCCGCCACCCTGGATGACCATGTCAGAAAACTCGCACTTCACATCAGGCGGGGGATAGGCGTCTATTTTTCCAATGTAGTCCAGGGCACACTGTCCCAGACCATACACTTGAAATGACGGCCGGTTAGAAGGCATTTGGCAAGACACTAGAATTACTCAAGTTCTTAACTTTCTTGATTTTTGTGATTATATACAATAGAAACAAATAATGCAATAAAAGTAATTCATGTCACAGTTTGTCACATTTTTCGTTGTGGGGGATAGCCAGGGCCGGGCAAAAAGCCAGTATCTCCACTGCTGGCCTTCCCCCTAAAAACCCTAAAGTGGAATCTTTGTCTTTTGGAGAGGCACTATGAGGAACACACCATCACGCAAATTGTTCGATGAATCTACCGTTGAAGAGTGCAAGAAAATAATAATAAGTTCCGGCATTATAAAATTCGATGTGGACAAGAATCCGTTAGGTATAAAAACCTATAGAACAGCGACAGATTATAAACCATGCCAACATATTGATCGGTTCATAACGAAATTGGTGATGGAGTTAGATTCCTTTATTCATAGTTTTGTGACAACGCCAGCAGGGCTACTAGGAAGGCAAGCAAAGGCATTTGAAGAACTAAAAAGATCGTATAAAGAGGTGCAAAGTTTTCTAATAATATATAAAGTTGTTCGTAAAAGTGCGCTTCAAAAAACCCACAAGCTTTTCTTAGACTGGGAGAAACGCTGTAACAAGAAGGTTTATGATTTTTTGATGAAGCCCCGAAAAGGAAAAACTCGACCTTTAATATCTAGGGAGATTTATCAACTTCCGGGAAAACAAGCCCGACCGAGTAGTATTTTATTTGAGACGCTCTTATACAAAAATTTGATACCTAGCTGGGTTAATGTCTTCCAAAAATATGTCCACGGCCTTTCAAAAAGAGCTATTTATAAGAACATTGAAAAACTTATAAACTCTCTTACTGGTTTTAACATTAAAGCTTCCACTATCGAGAAGCGTTTGGCACGGTCCCGCAACATTTCCACAAAGTAGGCCTTTCTGCATTATAGGACTATTCCTTCCACCTTTCCCTATCAAAAAACACCCTGTGATTAAATCCAGATTATTATCCCGATAATTTTGTTTTCACTAAAAAGGGACAAAATCTGCTTAAAACTGAAAGTTTAAGGGAGATTATTTCTCCATAATTATCAACGCGCTAGCTTGGCTTAGCCTTAAATATGCCGATAATATAAATAAAGCAGATGGAAGGTTTGCGTTCAATCATTTTAAAGGAGGAGGGTTAGAAATGACTAAAATGCGACTCGAACGAATTAAAAGGGGCATGAGTCAAACCGATTTGTTTTTAAAGACCGGCATCCCACAATGGCGGGTTAGTTTAATCGAACGAGGAATTCCTCCTAAGATAGAGGAGGCCAAGAAAATCGCGGAGGTTTTCAGGGTGAATCCTGCAGACTTTTTCCCCGCTTTTCAAAATGGCAACGAGGTAGGGGTGGTAGGCTGAAATGGATGTATCAGTAATTAGAGATTCCGTTGACCTTGTTTCCGTCGCGGAAGCCGCAGGAGTGGAGTTGAAACGGTCCGGTAACCGGCACGTGGGGTTGTGTCCTTTTCACGCCGATGAGACTCCGTCTTTCACTGTGTTTCCTGATGGGCATTTTCACTGCTTTGGATGTGGCGAACATGGGGACGCCATAGACTTCATTCAAAGACTGCATGGTTACACATTCAAAGAGGCTCTCAAAATTTTGGGCGTTGACCGAGGACCCTTGACCCGTGAGCAATGCCAAAAGGTCAAAACATTGCAGCACCGGCGTAAATTGATTGAAGCCTTCAGGAGATGGGAAATCGAGGCAACGGACCAAGTGGCAACCTTTTGCCGAGCTTGCAGGAAAGTCCTTGGTGAGATCAATAGCCCAGAAGACCTTGAGACGTATGGCGAACGCTATCACGATCTTGCCGTTTATGAGCACCACCTAGACATACTGGCAGGAAATGACGATCAAGCAAAACTCCAACTATTCAGAAGCGAGTTGTATGTGTAACAATCAACTAGGGCAGGCACTTGAAGCAGAGCAAGATAAGTTGACTGAGTATGTGCTTGAAAAGAAGAGGCCAAGCATAGGGCTTGAGGACGCCACAATCAAACAGGTGGCCTTTCGTCTGAGCGATAGAATCAACCTAAACAAAAAACAAGAAAAGATAGGTGAGCGGACCGGGTTTAGTTTTTTGGACAGCACGATTCAGGGCTTTCTGAAGACCCACTTTTGGATTGTGGGGGGCTACACTTCCCATGGAAAGACTGCATTAATGATTCAATTGATTGTGAATGCCCTTGAACACAACCCAAATATCACAATTGCAATATTCAGCACTGAAATGAGCGCTGAGAGCATCTTGCTCCGTTTAATGTCCAACAGAACGGTTGTTCCTTCGTTAAGCATTTTTAGGGGTAAGTTCAGCCCCGAGATTCAAAACAAGGTGGATGAGGCCCTTGATTACTTCTACACAAAAAACATCTGGATTTATGACGATGTGTATACCTTTCAGGGCATCAATGACAGGTGCAAGGCGATTAAGTTAGTTTCAGGCCTTGATGTGGTCTTTGTGGACTTCCTTCAGAATATGCAGGGCGAAGGCAGTATTTATGACCGGATGTCTGTTATTCCGATCCAACTTCAGAAAATGGCTAAGGACCTTAACACCTGTGTTATCGCCATGTCCCAGGTGTCAAACGAGGCTGCCCGGTCCGATTCTAAAGTGATCGGCTATAAAGGGGCAGGTGAAATTGCAGCAGCCTGTGACTTGGGGCTTTGGCTCGAACGAGACCAGAAAGATAAGGAGCTTCTTCTTTGTGCTATTCGCAAGAACAGACACGGACCGACAGGTAAGAAGAAACTGAGATTTACAGACAATTTCACAAAGATTGTTGAAGAAGATTAAACATGAAGGCTGGGGAACGTGGACCGAGGATGGATAAAGCTACATCGTAAGATTATTGATTCCCATGTTTTTAGTCATCCAGGACTTTTAAAGTTGTGGGTACTTTGCATGACAAAGGCAACCCATAAAGAGATTGAGGTGTCAGTCCCCGGATTATTAGAACCTGTGAACTTGAAACCAGGTCAATTCATAACAGGTCGTGATTCCCTGCATTACGAGTATCACCAAGGCCACATCAAGAACAAATATAGCCGCAAACTCAAGCCTACAGCGATAACGCTATATCGATGGTTAAAAACTTTAGAAAAAACAGAAAATTTGAACATCAAAACTTGTACAAAATTTTCAATAATTACCGTGAGTAACTGGCCGACATATCAAGGAAGTGAACAGCGAAGTGAACAACAGGGTGAACATCAAATGAACACAAACAAGAACAATCAAGAAGAAATAACCCCCGAAGTTTTTTCATCCTTAAGGAAAAGATATGATGACCAGGAACTAATAGACCGAGCCTTTGATGCGATACGTTCAACCCGCAAGAGTGGCAAGGTGGCTGACAGCGTTTTGGTTGCTCAACTGCGGAAGTGGGACCGATACCCTGTTGGACAGGTGGAGGCGGGAATTAAAATTTACCTGGACAAAGACTATGCTTCTCAAGGCAAGCGCGAAGACTATCTTTACGGGATTATCAGGAACCAAACAACGGAAACAAGTAAATTGAAAACCTGGAAGGATGAGCTTTCAGACCTTTGATAGTTTTGGTGTGCGCTCTTGCCCCAGCCGGAGCGCGGGTTGGTGGTGGGTAAATTTATGGGGATTCTGGTAACGCACACATTGAATTAATTTTTATTGGACATGACCGGACAAAACCACATTGACTCTTTGGTGGACGCCAAGGATGTAAAGCGGATGCTCAAGGTAAGCCTCCCACTGGTTTACAAGCTGGCAGATCAGGGGCGCTTACCCTGCGTGAGGATTCCATGTCCTGGGGAGGGAACAAAGAAACGTCGAAATCTTGTCCGGTTCAAGATGAAAGATATTCATGAGTTTATCGAGAAGAACTACCGAAATTTATGACACTGAGTGTCACATAGCAAATGCGAGCCCTTATTTGGTAAGGGTTTAAGGATGTGTCACCCGTGTAGAAATCAGGTAGTTGGGGCACCATTGGACTACGGAAGACACCACGATTGGATAAGGCAACAAAGGGCAGGAGGTAGACGGCCCCCCAAGGCCCCAGGGGGGGTACGGGGGGACCGGAACGAAAAGGGCGAGCGGGTCCCCTTTCGGAGTCCCTTCCCACAACACGTTAAGGGAAAATCACCGATGACGGAGGTATCTATTATGGCAACAAACAGCAAAACTAACCGGACGAAAAATGGCAAGAAAAACGAAACCAAACCTGCTCCTCTAAGGGATGAAAAGGGCCGATTTCTGCCTGGTCATGCTGGTGGTCCAGGCCGTGGCAAGAAAGCAGAAGTAGAAGGCCTGATTACAGAGGCAAAATCCGTAGCAGCTGATTTGATGAAGTTAAAAGACCCAAAATTGAAGGCGATGGGGGCGAAGTTGGCAGTCAAAATTGAGACGTCCAAGAAGGGGGAGCCGGAAGACGCGCCCGATGTCCTAGACCCTCTCGTGTTAGGGCTTGTCTCGTTTTCCGAGATAATAGGCCACTTTGCCTTGGAGGCTAATTGCAGCGAGCTGGAAATGTTAGAACGTATGCTGAAGGGTTGCCCCTACTGTGACAAGTTTGGCAGCGGGGGCCCTGATGTGATTAAGGGCTTAGAATAAATGAAAAGATGGCGTAAATATTAGAAAAATCAGGGTTTTAAGACCCGTATGTTGAAAGTCTAATTCGACACAGGCAAAGTGAAATGGGTATGTACATGGAAAGGCAAGGACTTTTTCATTGAGCTGCCCATGATAGAGATTCAGGAAGGAAACAATTTTATGACAACATGCCTTTGGTGTAACAGGCCGGAACCTTGTGAGCATTACCATTCCCCCAAGGATGTTGATTTTATCTGTAGTCGATGCACGATGCGTCTTGCAGGATGTGACCAAGAGACGTTGATTGAGCTACAGAGGCAATGCGAGGCCAAAGGCCATGTCCACAAGCTTGAGGCGTTAAAATCATTCATAAGGAGGGACGATGAACCCAAGCTATCAACCCTTAGCAGGCGTGCTCACGGAAAAAGAAGTGTGCGAGTTTCTCGGTATCACAAAGCAGCAGCTTGACACGCTGAGATACAACGGGTTGCCTTTTATTAAATTGAACGAAAGGCGACGCCTGTACTTTGAGTCTGACCTTATGGACCTGTTTAAAGCTCGTAGGGTGACTATGAACACGGCTGAGTAGCAAACACAGAAACGGGTAAAACACATACATACAGACGTAAACAGCATACAGATAGACGCAGAGACAACACATTTTTTGAGGTTAATGGGAATATGGGGTACAGGCAAAAAGGGGAAATGAGACCCCTTATTTCAAATTTTTACCTGACTCTTAATTTGTAAAGGGAACAAAAATTGAAAGGGCTACATAAGCAAACATGGGTGAGGGTCAACACGCCTGTAGATACTGATATTGCGGACTTAATTAGTTCATTGAGTGCATTTCCACGATTGCAGACCATCGAAAGTTGCCAAGGAAACTCGAACAATCCGGCTTGGGTATGTTTTTATTATGGTAACTACTGGTTACACTCCTGGCGTGATCTTGCAAACTTTCTACTGGGATATCTTGGCCCTGCAATGACCCGCAAACTTGGAGACAGGGTAGGCGTTAGCATACGGGTCACTGAGTCTGGCCAAATACACGGTGAACTAATGGTACGGCCAGGAGCGATTCAAGTAACTGTCAGGGCGCTTAAGACGCTACTCAGGGATTTTGGTGGCTAATGCCTTCCATATGTTCGCGTGTTTTTGTGACAGGTTGCACACATAGCAACAAGATTACCCAAATTATCAGGTCCGAGTACCCATTTGTGGTGTGCTTCCCAACCCGGGCCTAAGCGATGAGGGCACCTGCCAGAATGGTGTGAGCAGCTTTTCATGGTGCATTCACATTGCCCACCTGCTCTTTGATAAAGTTTCTTTCGGATTTCTTGAGAGATAGCCATTTTGGACCTCCTCTGGGGAAAGGGGGTTACAAACGGGTCATTTTACTTGGACTGTTTCTTCTCGTACTTCTTGAGGGCCTGATTTATAGGCCATTTGCTCTTTAAAACCTGAATACCCATACCATGGGCGGCGGGTGAAGTCCAGGCCGGAACTATGGGCTAAGTCATTCAAGACAACAAATCCGTCTAGGGAGGGATGAAACAAAGTGTCGGCCTATGGGTCGTAGCAAGCCTAAGCGAAAACTGGCATAATGTCTTCCTCGTTTTGCGATATTAGAAGCATTGCAATGTTACTTTGACTGTTCTTGTTTCCCCAGATTCCCTTACCTTCAGCCTCACAACATCTCCAGGGTTCTTGGTTTCTAAGTATTGGTCAAGCTGAGCCGTGTTAGCAAGCTTAATACCGTCAATTTCCAAAAGCGTTGGGAAGAGGAGTGTGTTCATGAAGTCTGGGTCGGCTTTCTTGGTGTCTCGCATTATGTCTGAAAAAAACGCTTTCCTAACAGTGTCCAACCCAGCTTTTTCGGCTGGGCTATTTGCGGCAACATAGTCAATTCTGACTCCTGTTTTGTCATATCTGGGCGAACAAATAATCCCAAGAAAGTCACATTCAGACTGAAAAGCCTTCTGGAGAGATAGAAAGGCGTGATAGTTAGCGGTTCGAACTAGAGATGTCAAGAACCCATCCCTCAAGCTTTTCTTCTCAAAGGTTTCCTTACACACGACATCAAGAAATTCATAGTCACTACCATGTGCCTTCATGCTCCCATCACACACCGCATTGAAGTAGTATTCAGTCTCAGCCGTTTCTACATTGTAAATCCGTATAGGAATAGATACAAAACTACTCAGGCTCGTTGAAGTGTCCATGTTCTGGATGTCAATGTCGAAGGACAATATATGACTTGCACCAAGCATTTTGCCCATCTTGATGGCATCTACTTCTGTTACAAGCCCAGACTGGTGTATCTCGTGCTCACGCAATATGGTTTCCAGCTCATGCCTTTCGATGACTCTTAAAGACGGGATGTCCATCAGAAAACCTTGCAGATTTTTGTACAGAGTTTTGTTGAAAAGGTCATCCCTTTGTGGGTGAATGATAGCTATTTTCTTGACCACGTCCTTCAGATATTTCTTCGGTTTGGGAATGTACTGTTTATGTAATTCCAGCAAAAAGTAGCTTTCATCCATGAAACGATTTAGCCGCTTTTCTCGTGTGCTGATATGATTGTTCCCTGTAACACAACCCATGAGGTTCCAAAGGAGACAAACAGAAAGCACAATACTCACTACAGTTCTGAGGAAATAGATATGAGACAATTCCTGATTACTGGAGTGCATTATTGATTTCTTCCTTTGTATTTAATTACTACCCCTGTCACAATAATAACACCAATACGACTTGTTGATATTTTGCTAACGATATATACTGCGTCGCCGCCTAATTTGGCAGCCTCCTTCTTAAGTTTGTTTACAGCATCTTTCCATGTATTAATATTATCAACTGTAACCTCAGCTAGTTTCGTAAACTCTTTATCGGTAGGCTTTTCTACAAAGACCTTTATGTTTTTAGCATCGGTCGGATGTAGACTTAAGCCATGTTCATGCTCAACAACTGATACCTGCGCACACCCCAAAAACAGAAAAATGCAACACAAAGCTACAATGCCCTTCATATTTATCTCCTTTAAACCACAAAACCCCACCTCTTATTATAAGAAACGGGGTTTCGATAGTCAGTTCATGGCACCCTCTTAGTTAGGGTTTGATTGTAATTGCAGCACTTGAGGAGCGGGTATCACGGACCTCCCGTTCTGTCAAGGATTTCTGGTAGTAACGTGTTACTTTCAACATAGGCCGAGACCCTGAGAATTAAATGTAACGAAATGTTACAATTTGGAGAAAACAGGCAGAAAAAAGTGTGTAGATATTACACAGTTGGTGATTTGGAGGGTAGTTACTTGGTTTTTTTCTTCTCGTACTTTTTTAGAAGGTCCTGGATGGCTTCTTCAAGGAGATCGTTTATTTGATTATTCCTCATTGTCGTTTTCGAGAGATTCCCAGTTAATACTCTGGGACTCAAGATAATCAACTATGATTTTTTCCAACAGAGACGCCATGGAGCGTCTGTCTTTTTCAGCCGCAATTTCCAAGCCTTTTTTTATCCGGCTATCCAATCGAAATGTAAACGTTGAATTTTTAATCATAATTCACCTGTTGAGGCTCTTGTAAGACAAAATATTTAACTTGTCAATACGATTTTCCTTGATTTTATATTCAATATGTAATATTAAGTGAAATTAGATGTCTTGCATTATAAGTACTGATAAAGTACAATAGCAATTGCAAACCTCCAAACCATACGCGAATGAAAACCAAACCAGCACATAGAGCGCTTGAAGATACCCTGCGTTGTGAGGCGTGGGGCCGGTTGCGTATGCCGGGGAGTACATCTTCAGGCGCTTTGTTTTTAGGCCGCATGGCCGGAAAGGGGAAGGACATGACAAAAAACATAGACTTGGCAGATGCCATTGAAAATCGGACAAGTTTCTGTATTGGGGCTCTTGATATGATTTATACAATGTTGATCGCTGATGCGCCACTTCCAGACGAAACCGACTGGATACTCATCGAAACACTCGACAAGCTGCGAGGAATACGAGCTATAGCCCTTAAGGAATTAGGAGGGTACGACATGGAAGCCACAGAACCCAAACCGGCACAGGACAGCCCTGGTGGGTGTTTGTTTCCCACAATGATCGGCTAGGTTAATACCTAGATGGGGGGTAACGAGAAAGGTCGAAAATTGGCCTTTAAAGGCCACATAGAAAGGGGGGATGCCATTCAGGATAGGGAATGGATAGGCCCATATACAGAGAGGAAAGGAGGAGGGGTATGGCAAAGAAAAACAAGACTGATGATACCAAGAAGTTAATACAGGACATGACCAAGGAAATCCACAAGGTCATAGACGAAGACTTTAACCATGAGGAACTAAGACAGGCCTTTGTCGATTTTGCAACATTCATGTTCGAGGCCCAGGTTTGTATGCTGGACATTTGGGCGGAGCAGAAGGCAGACTTTGAGAAACAGGCTGCAAAGGTTTTCAAACGAATGAAGGAGGTCAATGACAGGGACTTCAAAATAAGCGAGCGTAACTTCAAGAAAGTTGGCAAGCGTATGGATTCCTTTGAGCATAGGGTATCCAAGGCGGAAGCTATGGCGGCAGGGTCTATGCTCCATATGAACGCAATGAAGGCCGCACTAGTTGTTAATAGCTTGCTCACAAAGGATTCATTGCAGGAGGGTATCAGACTCATTCCCAAGAGAGTGACGACATTTCTCCGAAAGTTTGTGGGTATGACACCCAAGCAGTTTAATGAGGTTATGATAAAAGCGCAAGAATCCCTATAAGGGAAGGAGGCCGATCTAAACGGGCGTTACCGTCAGGCAAAAGGTTAAAGGAGGTGGTTTGAATGGCAAAAGTCAGGAAACGGGGTAACAGTTGGCAAATCGACTATTTTGACCCGAACGGCAAGCGGGTAAGGCAGTCTTTTAAGAAGCGGAAGGAGGCCGAGGCAGAGTTAGGCAAGCGCGTGAGCCTGATCGCTGAAGGCCGGTACCTAGATGTGAAGAAGGATTATAGGACTACCCTGGGGGAACTGCTGGACAAGTACACCGAGAATTACCAGCATCAGGCCAGTTTTAGGGAAAACAAACAGTACTTCATCAACAGATCAAGGGCTTATTTCGGAGAGGACACAAGGCTCTCAAATATCCGGTACATGGATCTTGAAACGTATCGAAATTACCTGAAGCAAAAGCCCACATGGTGGGGTGGGCTGCGCAGTAACGCCGCTGTAAATAGGGAAATATCTTGCCTGCATCATATTTTTACGAAGGCTGTTGAATGGGAGATGATAGAACGAAGCCCCTTTGACAGGGGCAACCCCTTGTGGCTCAAAGAAAACAATACGCGGTTCAGGTATCTTGACCAAGACGAAATAAATCGCCTGTTAGAAGCCTGTGACCGTCAGTATACCAAGGACGTTATTGTCACCGTGCTCCACACCGGCATGAGGCGGCAAGAAGTATTGGGTTTGAAGTGGGATCAGATACGGGGTGGCTTCATCTATCTGTCCAAAACAAAGACCGATGAGGCCAGACAGATTCCCATCGATCAAGACCTTGGGGAACTGTTCAAGCGTATCAGGCAACGAAACCACTTGAAGTCAGAGTATGTTTTTTGTGACAAAGAGGGAAAACCCTTCAGAAGCATTAGGACATCTTTCACGCGGGTGCTGAGAAAGGCTTACATCGAGGATTTTAAGTTTCACGACCTGAGGCACACCTTTGCCAGTCACTTTATTATGCGTGGGGGGAAGTTGAAGACCTTAAAGAAAATCTTGGGTCACAAGACACTTCAGATGACCATGAGGTATGCCCACCTGAGCAACGAGTTTGCCAAAGAGGAGATTGAGTGTATGAATGGCCTCACGGGTAGTGAGTGTCACAAAGGTGGCACATTTTTAGAACCGTCCTTACAAGTAGCTAATATTTCAAGCAAATAACCCCCCATACACTTGAAATGACGGCGTGTTCACAATTCGTAAGTAAAGCCTATTCCTTTCCCAGAATCTCCCCTATTTTTCCAGACAGTTCATTCATGGTGAAGGGCTTCTGAATAAAACCGTTACACCCTCGTTCCAATATCTCGCTGGCCTCACCGTCAATGCTGAAACCACTTGAAAGCAACACTTTTGCATCCGGGTTGATCTCCTTCATGCGGTCATAGGCCTCACCACCACCCATATTGGGCATCACCATGT
>QMMN01000006.1 GCA_003647275.1 Deltaproteobacteria bacterium | reverse complement strand
GCGGTCTTGGACAGCATCAATTAACAATGGCAACCTGAATTTCAAAGAACCCAATTCTCAACTCTATCTGGCTGATTTTATTGTTATCACTTTGTCAATTTCTGATTATTTTGGACAGCACTGTTCTAGCATAATTAACGTGGGCTTTAGTATTTCGTCTCCATGTCCAGCTTGAATAAAGAAGTGTAAAGAATTAATAGTAGAAATGATTCCTCTATGTTGCTCATCGATTATAGGAATTCCCACACTGTTATTGTCACTCCAAACTATATATAGGATATTCTTCATATCCTGCCTCTCTTTTCGCCTTCTAACGGGCTGCGAGATAAGCTGCACCCTTTGGGCGCGAAGCGGTGTCAGCTTCATTGAGTGGATAGGCGGCGCTTCGCGCCGAATATACGCTCATTATCTCGCAGCTCGATAGGTGGTGCAAAGCACCGCCTATCGATTTGGTCACCGGTACGAGGTTCCGAGCGTCCGGTGCACTAAAATGATACTTATTAAGGCCTCCTTGCAGCGCCGTAATGGGGTATATACTCTGGCGAAGCAAAATCCACTATACAAGGAGGCCAACTATGAGATTCTACACCAAACAACACAGGTATTACTGCGGGATCGACCTTCACGCCAAGACCATGTACCTATGCATCATCAACCAGCGCGGGACCATTCTACTTCACCGCAACATTAAGGCAAAGCCCGACGTATTCTTGAAAACCATTAAAAGGTACCGTAAAGAGCTTGTCGTGGCCGTGGAATGCATGTTTACCTGGTACTGGCTCTCAGATCTGTGCGCAAGTGAAAAGATCGTCTTTGTTCTTGGCCATGCTCTGTACATGAAGGCCATCCATGGCGGCAAGGCAAAAAACGATAGAATCGATGCACACAAAATCGCTGTCCTCTTACGAGGAGGCATGATCCCCATGGCTTATGTATATTCCAAGAAAATGCGCGCCACCCGTGATCTCCTCAGACGGCGAATGTACCTAACAAGACAACGGGCTCAGCTTATCGCACACGTCCAAAACACCAACCATCAATACAATCTGCCAGATATCGGCAAAAAGATCGCATACAAAGCAAACCGTGAAGGTGTGGCCGAACGCTTTCCCGAGGAAGCAGTACGAAAAAGCATAGAGCTCGACCTTAAACTGCTTGACTATTACGATGAGCTACTTACAAAGCTTGAACACGAGTTGTCTCTTGCTGCAAAACAACACGATGCTGATTCTCTGTTCAGAATCCGGTCCATTCCCGGCGTAGGAAGAATACTGGGCATGACCATCCTTTATGAAATTCACGATATCAACCGCTTCCAAAGGGTGCAGGACTTTGTCTCCTATTGCAGGCTGGTCAAATCAGCCAGGGAGTCTGCAGGAAAAAGATACGGCTCTTCAGGTAAGAAAATAGGCAATGCCCATCTCAAATGGGCCTTCTCAGAAGCTGCTGTCCTTATCCTTAGAAGAAACCCCGAAGCACGAAAATACAGAGACAAGCTCGCTAAGAAACACGGTAAGGCCAAGTCCATGACCATCCTTGCTCACAAACTAGCAAGAGCCACTTACTACATGCTCAAAAGAAAAACGGTATTTGATATGAAAAAGTTTCTTAACAAACAGACCGGCTGAGCCTGAACGCATAACTGGCGCCTTATGGGTAAAGCCCGGTGCTTGCTCAATGACCATTCGTCTATGGCACTAACCATCAAGATCAGCTTGCTGGGACGACATGCCCGGCGCCCTCGCGCTTGATTGGACAGCCGGTCTGATCAATTGACATAAAGTGATGCAGCACAACAGATTGTCATATTTGTTCTGCCCCTTACCCGAACCTGGCTATAACTGGAGGAAGTCTTCGGCTTCCAGCCATTCGTTTGATTAGGTCGGCATAAGGGTACAGATATGTTTCTAGGCCGCAGGGAACAGGACCAAATGGTCCCCCTGCTGTCGCGGCGGCATGGATTGCATCCAAAGAGCTCCGTGTCCAACGGCTAGTGAGCCTCAATAGGTGTTTAGTGCAGACATTGTCCTGAAACCGCGTATTGGAAATCAAGACAGAACTTATAAAAAGCTCTGACCTGCATCACTTAAAAAAACGGAAGAAATCCTATTTAGATATCCGTTTACGGTCCTTTTTGCCCTTGACAAACGGAGGCCTTATAAGGGTTAGGCATTCTCTTGTTTCCGTTTATTGCTTTATATAAGGTTAAGAAGCGTTGATTGCGTCTCTGATTATCTCAAAGATAGCCATTGGTTCCATATTATTTTTTGCTGCAATCTCCTTAATGCTCTGTGCTGACTCAGCCTTTACTCCTTTCTTGGACAAGGCATATATTATCTCAGGGAGATCCAAACCGAAATCAGTGCAAACCTCAGAAAGTTTTTTTCTGCCAAAGCCAGGGGGTGGTGAATCTGGAAAAACAGAATGTCCATTGGTGTCCTTTTTTTGAGCCGCAGGTTTTATAATCTCGTACACCTGTTTTGGCGTAAGATTATTTTCCTTTGCGATGTCATTAATGGTTTGTGTTTCATTTTCAAATTGGATCTCAGCTTGCCGAAGCAACTCTATACTTTTGGATAGGTCAAGATCGACCTTTTTGGTAAACATTTTTAAGGAAGAAAGCTCGGCATGACCATAAGGTGGTTCGCCGTACTTAATACCAGCCGAATCCTTAATTGATTCGCTAATATTAATTATAGTGCTCATTGGTGGGATTTGAAAATAGGTCCCGATACCAACAATAAGGGTGAGTATCAAAGCAATATTAAAATTTACAGTAAACACCTTCATTTGTTTTGCTTTGTTTTTTAAATAGGCAGTTATTGGTTTCCAATTATAATAAACATGCAGAAATCCGGCTAACAAAAAAAGAATACCTAAATTGAGATGTAACTCGTTCCATTGCGTCTTGCTTAAGCCCCATAGACGCCAATTTGACCAATATGCGACTCGGCCATGTGGCGCAATGTAAAGTATGACACTCGTCAAAATGCAAAGCACAAACGAGATTAGCATAGTCAATGATGTGATTTTCCGAATATTCACAGTCTTATCTCCAAGTTAATTCTTAGTAATAAGATTTGGTGGTTTTGACGCCAAACGGGCTGCGAGATAAGCTGCACCCTTTTGGGGCGGGAGATGCTTTAGCATCTACCGTGACAAAGGGCGTAGGCGCGAAGCGCCACCTATCGCTGCCATCACCAGCGGGCAGGGGGCATCACCAGTTACGGTCGGTTTACCAGAAGCGATGCAAGGGGGTAGTATGAAGAAAGAGCACCGGCCCTGCCCGTCGGTGTGCATGGCGAGGTTCGAAGCCCACTAGGACGAGGCTTTCTGCAATCTCTCTGCAAGCCAGATCTTTATGATTGACTGCCGGGGAACACCGAGACGTTTGGCCTCCTTGTCCAGCAGATGAATCATCCACAAAGGAAAATCGACATTGACCCTCTTTTGTTCCTGTTCGGGTCTTCTTGCTTTGGAAAGGTCTAGTTGTTCCAAGATGCTCTTTCCCTCGTCAAACTTTTTATCCAGATCCTTAGCTTTCATATAACTCAATCTCCTCATCTCTAGCTCGGCGCACCGAGATGATCCTGATGTTCTCTCCGCGATAGGTGATAATCCCTGACCAGTACTTCCCAGCTATCTTCCCGACTACCAAGAACCTAGGTTCATCTGTTGTTCTTGCGGGAATTTCTAAGAGGTCAGGATCTTCCCAGAGCGCCTGAGCCTCGACAAAATCAATCCCGTGCTTTTTCTCGTTGACTCTGGATTTCTTCCGGTCGAACTCGAAATTCATGATATATTATATATACCAAAAAGGTATAGCAGGTCAACAATTAATATTGTAGATGCGTGGATTCGAACATGAAATATTTGTCCTATTAGTCGTCTTATAAAGCAGCTACTATCTATCCGGAGCCGGAAATGTCTTTTAAATTAGGTCTGTTATAGCATTCAAAAAGAAATATTGTGCTTATTAAATTCTGCTAAGTTGTAAATATTAAGAGAGGAAATATGACTATGAAGCCCTCGGGGAATGTACCTGGTAAGCCCCGTTTGTTTGATCAGGTTCGTGATGTCATGCACATCAAGCATTACAGTATCCGAACCGAACAAGCCTACCTTCAATGGATAAAACGCTTTATCCTTTTCCACGGTAAGCGTCATCCCTCGGAAATGGGTGAGGCAGAAGTCTCTGCCTTCTTGACTCATTTGGCAGCCAGGGGGAATGTTTCCTCATCCACCCAAAATCAGGCACTTAATGCCCTGGTTTTTCTGTACCGCCATGTGTTGAAAAAAAACCTTGATGGCCTGGAAAATGTGACCACGGCAAAAAAGCCGTCCCGTTTACCCGTGGTCTTCACCAGGGATGAAGTCCGCCGTGTTCTGGCTCATCTGGATGGTCTGAATTAAGCCACGATGTCAACAGCCAAAGTCGCCTCCCGTTCTGTGTTGCATGTATCTTTTGTGCCTGGGTTGCAAGCAGGTATGCTCTTTTGAAATCGCCTGAATGAATAGCCTCTCTTGCACTGTTGCGACAAGCCCTGGCTGTTGCTGCTAGAGTCATCAGCTTGGTGAGATCAGCCCCGCAGCGTGAGCATTCTGTTGTTTTCCGAAATCTTGCCCTACACACAGGACAGCAAAGTGACTGTTGTGTACTCATATCCATCCCCTGGGATTTCGCACCTATTTTCCCTCAACAAAAAAGAGCAATTCCTCCAGTGCCCTACATGCCTCAGAGAGTGCTTTGCTGTCCTGGGAAGCTATTGCGGACTCAATCTGTTCGTGAAGGTCGATTGCTTCCTCCTTGTCTTCATCATGCATCTTGTCGAAAAGCCCACGTGAGCGCTCAAGTAAGCTTCTAGCATCCTGTCTCGCCTTCTCCCAACCAGGATCAAGATCCAGAGGCTTGTCTTCGTCTTCTGCGCCCTCTTCGTCCACACCAGCGAACAAGTCATCCAGCTCAGATGTACGGGAAGCATACAGCTCTTGCAGATGCTTTCTTGCTGCTGCAATTTCCTCTTCGCTCTTTGGCTGCAGGGCATTGTCGATAGTGATGTGCTTTGATTTACCTGTAGCCTTTTCTATGGCTGCCACCTTCAAGATACCGTCCACATCAAGACTCATACGGCACAGCACCAGGTTTGGCTCGGGGATCGGCCTCAGCCCTTTTACCGTGAAATGTCCGACCGGAATATTTTTCAGCGCGTCAGGATCATCACCCTGATATATGTCTATCTCCACCTCTGTCTGATAGGGCCGAGTTGTGTAATAGCTTTCAGTGCGGGTCACTGGAAGTGGGGTATTGCGACGGATGATCGGATGGTAGCAATAGGGGTACGGCACACCTCCACGCTCCCCCAGATAGGACGGACCAAAGGAATACGGTGAAACATCGACCAGAACCCGTTCTACTTCATGTCCTGCAAGTCGCGATGCCAGCACTCCAGCACCAAGAGCCACGCACAAGTCTGGATGCACATCCTGACGGGGCACGATACCTGCCCGTTCTTCAAGTATCTGCGTTACCAGAGGGATACGAGTAGATCCACCCACCAGGAGGATGGCATCAAGATCAGCCGGTTTTTTGCCAGCATCATCCATTGCCCTGGAGACACTGTCCAAGGTAGACTCGACCAGCGGTCGAATCATCTCTTCGTGTTCTTCCCTTGATATCTCGGTCTCAAGGTGTAGTGGCTTACCATCGATCGTAACGAGCGTATCTTCACGTATCTTTACAAAGGGCTCAAAGCTGAGTCTCTTTTTTGCTTCTTCAGCTGCCCACCAGAGCCTGGAGTAAGCCGCAGAATAGCCGTCTGTCAGGTCTATGTCGTGGATGTCGCGAAACTCCTGCAAGAGACGATCCACCAGGAGCTGATCAAAGTCGTCTCCACCCAGGTGGTTGTTACCGTGGCTTGCCAGCACCTCGGTAATATCACTCTCAATGGTTACGATAGATACATCAAACGTGCCACCACCAAGGTCGTAGATCATCACTGTGCGTCTTTCATCAGAGCCGTAGCCGTAAGCAAGGCTGGCGGCTGTTGGCTCGTTTAATATCCGGACCACATCAAGGCCTGCAAGCTGACCAGCCTCGCGTGTGGCGTTACGTTGTGCATCGGAAAAATAGGCAGGTACAGTGATGACCGCCTTTTTCACAGGATGACCGAGCCTCCTGTGTGCCCATTCTGCCAGCTCGCGAAGGATGAGGGCTGATATCTCCTGTGGAGTAAACTCCTTGTCGCCCAATGTCACACTATCATCACTGCCCATCTTACGTTTTATACTCCGGACAGTACGCTCTGGATAGAGAAGCTGCTGGTTTCGTGCTGGTACGCCGATAAGGAGCTCTCCTGCAGGCGAGATCCCGACGCAAGAAGGGAGCATCTTTGTATCACCAGGCCCGATCACCCGAACCCGGCCGTCAACAAATGCAGCTACCTCAGAATAGGTTGTTCCAAGGTCGATCCCTACAATATATTCACCGTGGTTCATGTTGCCTCCGGTTCATTTCGGTTGTTATAGGCGCCTGTGTCCGGTGTCCTTGCAACCTTGACCTGGGCAGGATATAGGACTTCAGCATCCCATATATAACCAGTACGATACACCTCAAGCACTGTTCCGTCAGGTGCATCAATGTTTTCTTCAACATCTACCGCATTCATGGTTGTTGGATCAAATGGGTGACCCTCACACACGATTTCGCGCACACCAAGTTGTTGCAATGCCTCATTGAGCCGATCAAGACTCAATCTGTAGCCTTCCTCCAGTGCACTGACTATTTTAAGCACGTGATCTGTGCGCTCCTTTTGTCTACTAAAACTAAAGATTCTCCTCAGCCAGCTCGAGGGTCGGTACTTATCCAGGCCCTGAGTGGCCTTGTGTACAGCATCGAGCCCACGGACCAGTCTGTTATGGGTATCTAGCAATACAGTGAGTACCTCGCGCACAGCACTACGTTTGATCTCTTGCACCAGTTTATCCTCATATCCGGTGCGGACTGTATGAGACTCCTCTGGTATACGCCTTGCATCAGAGTCACCAAGCCCCTCAAGGGGCTCCAGCCTGTCGCTCAGCCGATTGAAAGCACGACCCTGGAGCTTGACCTCCTGCGTCAGCGCAATCACAGCCGACCACAAGGAATAGAGGTCAGACCCACTCCCTGGTAAGTAAAGACTGTCCAGATCGGCCTTTTCCTCAAGTTCCAACAGTAATTCATGTACAATCCCATCTGGCGGTTCTTCTTCAGCCAGAACTTCATCCAGCCATTTTTTGAATCGCTCCAGGATCTCCTCACGTACCACTTTGTCTCTCCCTCATAGCTGCAAGCCACGGCTTAGGACCCACACATCGCCTTTCAGGGACGTGGCTGTCGACCAATAAAACAAGGGACGACTCTGGATTGGCCGACTGCAGCATAATGCGTGCTCTCCTGCGCGGATCGCGCAGTACATCATAAGCATCCCGGATGCGCTCAAACTCTAAAGGGGAACGATCTGGGGGAAATTCCTTGATCTTTTTCAGGTAAGCAGCCCGAATCTCTTCATCGCTGGCATCAACCGACACTCCGAGTATCTTTCTCGGGTCCTTGCCAGTCGCCATAATGTCATGCTTGTCCATTATTTTAAATTATCTCTTCCTGGTGCGCCCTTTCTTTTTCGATTTACGCGAACTACGCTTGGAATTGGCAAGCCATTGTGTCACAAACTCAGGGAGTCTTCCTTTTGCTTGATCATCTTCAAACATGACATCAATGAGTTGCTTCACCAGGTCTGAATCCTTTCTTGCAATTTCTTTGATCTTAGGGACTCGGCCATCCGGCTCACTGTGCTTTATAAACAACTCGAACAAAAGAGGCAATACTTTAGGGGAAACTTCAGGCGGAAGATCGAATGGGATGTCATCATAGAAATCCTCGTCTTCGAAATCTTCATCATCATTATAATAATTGTACCAATCATTATCAGAATAGTCACTATCAGAATAATCACTGAATGTCGAAGGATACTTGCGCGCCTTTTTTTCACGCTCTATGACTCTATCGAGCTCTTCCTGGTCCAAGCAGAAATCGCTCTTTTCTATCATAGTCTCCCAGAGGAAAAAACCTCCTTCTTGCCGTCGTAGCTCGATTGCTTCATCAAGGAGATCGATATCTCTTTGCCTGCGGGCAAGCTCTGCTGCTGCAGCAATGCACTCATTTCTTCGATCCATTTCCCATGCGGGCAATGAGAGTGCGCGCAGCAGCAAGAACCTTCCAAGATAACTACCCCCGCGCAAAAGACCAGCCCCTGATGCAGCATATGCAAGCTCAAGATTCTCATTTTTCAATGCCGCATTTGCAATCGTTCGAATCACCGAAACCTCAACAGAAGAAGAGTTCTGTCCGGAAAAAAACTCTATCAGCCCTTTTTCCCACTCCAAAGGAATACCAAACTGCAAACCAACGTCATCACCAATGGCACACCCTCTGGCAACTCCGGCAACAAGGGCATCCCCTGGCACCGAGTCTGGAACACTCAACCCGGAAAACAATAGATCTTCAGAGAATCTGCAAGCCTTGAGCACACCTTCCATGACTACGCTTGCAGCGACTCTGTCCTCAAGTAGTCTGATCAACTCCTCGTTCCAGGTGGCAAGTTCAGAATCCTGTCTGTCAATCATTGCGCACGCACATCTCAGTGCTGCAAGAAATGCAGGACGATCGCTTTCATGTGCCTGCGGAAGCCTTTCTATTTCCTGAAAGTCTTTTCTTGCCAGATGGGTCTTTTTCTGCTTTAGGTGACGTATAGCCGTAGCTACCAGCAAACGGAGCCTGGCCCTTCGCACATCCGGATTCAGGCCTTCGATCTGTTCGGCCTTCTCGAGGTATCCAAGGGCCTTCTTGAGTGCATTCCTCTTTTCTCCAGATTCCATCAGGTACAACAGTGGCCGCACATCATCAGGAAGGGCTGCATGCCACTCCATAGCAACACGGTCCTGCTCCCTCCAGCCAAGATCGCTATTTTCGGCCCACTCCAGCCATTTCTGGAATATCTCAGGTGCAGGATCGATCTCGCTCGCCATCCTGTACAAATAGTCGGGGTAGAGAAAATATGTAGCAGACTCAACACCTGTATCACCAAACATCATAAGCTCCTGGCGCTCCCATTCAAGCTCGTCCTCTGGTACCCTGCGCAACAGATCTGCCATGTGAAAATAGACCACAGACGTCTCTATACCCTTTCTGGCAAACCAGCCCTCTTCGACAGCGCAATTCAGAAACTTATGCCATAGGGAACATGCCAAGACAGGCCGATCGGTCAGCTCGGCTGCACGCGCATGCAGCTGCCAGAAATATGCGTCTTTCAGAGATGGCCCTCCCATAGCGTTGTGAACCCGTTCTTCTGGCAAATCATTCATCCACGCTCGAATGAAAATATGTTGCCTTAACTTGTCAACAAGCTCAGGATAGACTTCCTTACAAGTGTTTACACTATGTCGGATCGCCTTTAGTGTCTTGACATGATGTTGTGCGCCCAGCGCGCTGTCTAGCACCTGAAGCGACTGGCAAAGCTTTGACCTGTCCCCGCTTATTGTTGAAACAAGGAGGCTGCTTTTGCCCTTTAACTTGTAGCTTGAGCCGTCTGCAATCATAGCACGAATCACAGGTATTAGCCGTGCAGGGGCAGACTTCGGATCAATTGCCTGGAGAAACCTTTTGCACGTATCATCATCACGCCGATAAAAACACGCAATCGCCCTGATAAGAATCTTCCACGGCGAAAAAGGGCTCCTGCGAGAAATCTCAGGCAAGGTGATCGCCTCGTCCTCTACGGGGCCGCTTGTTACTGCTGAAAACGCCTCTGCTACAGCTGCTGCAGCCGCCCTTAAAGGATGTTCTGAGGAAAGTAGGCTGCACTGCGCCAGTGCATCCAGGTCGATCAATTCCTCCTTGATAATCTTTTCTATAACCTTGCGCCTCTGCTCGGCAATGTCAGGCTCACACAAGGGCCGTACAAGTTCCTCTATCTTGCCCTCGCGCACACAGATCACGGTGTTCAGATCAGCAAGCACCTGGCCGACACTGGGATGCTTTTCTGCAACCACCTTTATGAGTGCTTTGGCATCAGCTGTATGACCGGAGTCGATCAGCCCCCTGATTCGAACAACATAGGCATCTGCCAGGATCGCTTCTGACTCCTTGGTTCCAGCAAGTTTATGATACTGTTTGGCCTTGTTGACAGCCAACTTGTATTTTCCTTGAGAAATCAGTCGCCTTATCTCAGC
This sequence comes from Deltaproteobacteria bacterium, assembly GCA_003647275.1. Classification (GTDB taxonomy): domain Bacteria; phylum Desulfobacterota; class Desulfobacteria; order Desulfobacterales. The sequence goes on along the minus strand of QMMN01000006.1, from coordinate 73,270 downwards.
TGGTCCATCACGAGCTCCACTTTTGTGTGAAGCATCTTGAAGACTTGCTGTCGATTTTGTCCCAGATTGCACGCTTAATGCCTTGGTCTTGCGCGATTTTCGCCTCTTACGTCCCTTTCTTGATGCCATTTTGCAGGTCTTCCTTTCGAGCTATTTCACCTGCTACAGGTCTATCCCGAGGGCCATCATGGAAGCTTTTGCCTTGAGGATACTTTCCTCATATTCCAGTTCAGGATCTGAGTCAGCCACAATGCCCCCACCCACGCCCAGGACACCCTGTCCATTCCAAAGATCAAGGGTTCGAATGGCTACATTCAGCACCATCTTATCCTGAAAAAAATACCCGATCACGCCACAGTATACGCCTCGCTGGTGGGGTTCGAGTTCATAAATGATTTCCATGGCCCTTTTCTTTGGCGCACCCGTAATAGAGCCTGGTGGAAAGGTCGCTCGGATGATATCGGACATTGGCGTGCTACCATTAACCCTGCCGCTAACATAGGAAACCATTTGATAAACAGTGTCATAGGCCTCCACCACATACAACCTGGGAACCTTTACGGAACCATATACACAAAAACGCCCCAGGTCGTTTCTCATAAGGTCCACAATCATAACATTTTCTGCCTGATCCTTTTCACTCTCTTTCAGTTCCCGCCTCAACCTCCTGTCAATCCGAGCTTGCTGAGACCTTTTTCTCGTACCCTTCATGGGCTTGCTCAAGATCGTGTTTTGCTTGAGGCGCAAGAAGAGTTCCGGACTTCCTGACATAACCACGCCTTTTCCCAGGTTTATAAAGGCCGCATAGGAGACCGGCTGGATCTCCTTCAGGCGCAAGTAGAGGTCAAAAAAGTCTTCCGGGCAGGAGAAATAGACCCTCTGGGTGTAGTTAATCTGATAAACATCTCCTGCCCTGATATAATCGAGTACACAGCGCACATTTTCAAGATAAGTGGCCTTGCTTTGATTAAATCCTACAATTTTGCCTGGAGAGGACCGCCTGTTGTTTTCATGGCGGGAGGCTGGCAAGGAAAGGGGGCTGTCTTTGTACCAGCAAGACCAGATTTTTCGGATATGATCAAAGACCAGAAATTGCGGATAGGCGGCAAGATAGATGTCGGGGTTGGGTGTGTCCTTGCCGCCAGGAGAGGGAAGATCTTCCATCCATTGACAGGCTTCATAGCCTATATAGCCGGCAATAAAATACTCCTGGCTGTGGGAGGATATAAAAGCAAAAAAATCATCCTTTTTAAGGTTCGTAATATCACCCCTAAAAACCTTTTCTGGCTTCCAGGCTATGAAGGAATATCGTTCTGTAAAGGAAGGTTTCTGGCTTTCCAAAAAAATAGCGCCCGGCTCTTGATAAAGGGCGCTGAAAACCTGACAGGGATCAGCTTCAATTCTCAGGTTGGTTTTGTCCATCGTCGATTGTTGATTGTTGATTGTTGATTGTCATCTGTAATTCATCAATGTTCAATCATCAATCGTCAATCTTTCCCCGTTCCCCACCCCAAATATTCTGCACCGTATTCGATTTCTCGCTCGATCTTGACCGCACAAACTTTAAATTCCGGGATTTTAGCTATGGGATCCAGGGCCGCATGGGTCAAAACATTGGTCCGGGTTTCAGGATAATGGAAGGTCATGGAAACAACACCCGGCGGGGTGATTCTTGAAATCTTTGCCTTGGCCTGAACAGCCCCACGCCGGGAGATCACCTTTACGGTCTCACCGTCTTCAATCTCCAGAGCGGCCGCATCAACAGGATTTATCTCCACTTGTTCTTCACCACGCAGGTCATTCAGTTCGGCCACCTTCCGGGACAGGGTGCTGTGGTAGTGAAACATACTGCGCCTTGTGGTCAAGATCAAAGGATACTCGTGGCTGGTCATCTCGGCTGGTGGGGTGTATGAGATGGGCGAAAATTGACCACGACCGCTGGGTGTAGTGAACCTTTCAGGATAAAGATACGGTGTTCCTGGATGCTCTGTATCCGGACAAGGCCACTGGAGTCCAACTTTGTCGATCCGCTCATAGGTGATACCGCCGTAAATCGGTGTCAGGGTCCGTATTTCTTCCATGATCTGTTCAGGGCTGTCAAAGTCAAATCCTTTGGCCCCCATATTTTGAGCGATATCGCAGATGATCATCCAGTCCGGACGGCTGTTACCTACAGGCTCTATGGCTTTCCGGACCCGCTGTACCCGCCGTTCGGTGTTTGTGAAGGTCCCGTCTTTTTCCGCAAAACTTGCTGCAGGCAGGACCACATCGGCCAGTTGCGCGGTCTCCGTGAGGAAGATGTCCTGAACCACGAGCAACTCCAGGTGTGAGATGGCTTCTTCGATGAAGCTCGTGTCAGCTTCGGTGACCGCGGGATTTTCACCCATGATGTATAGGGCCTTTACCTTGCCTGAATGAGCAGCCTCAAAGATTTCGGTCAAGGTCAACCCGGGGGATCGATTGAGCCGGCATCCCCACGCCTTCTCAAATTGCTTCCGTATCTCAGGGTCCTGAACCTTTTGGTAACCAGGCAATACATCCGGCAGGGCCCCCATGTCACAAGCCCCCTGAACATTGTTCTGACCTCTCAGGGGGTTCACGCCTGTTGAAGGATTGCCGATATGACCCGTAAGGAGTGCCAGGTTAGCCACGGCTTTTACATTATCGGTGCCGTGGGAGTGCTGGGTAATCCCCATGGCATAAAGGATGGTTGCCGATGAAACAGAGGCATACATCCTGGCAGCCTCGGCGATCTTCTCAGCAGGGACACCGGTGACTTTCTCAGCCAGGGAGAGATCACTCGCCATAACCGCCACCTCAAAGGCTTCAAAGCCCTCACATCGCTCTTTCATGAATGAGGTGTTTAAATGTTTCTCTTCAATAATGACTCTGGCCATGGCATTTAGGAGTGCCACATCGGTCCCGGAGCGATGTCGGAGCCAGATATCGGCCATCCGGCAAAGCGCTATCTCACGTGGGTCGGCCACGATGAGCTTTGCACCGTTTCGCACAGCCCTGTTAATCTGTCTCCCTATGATAGGATGGGCGGCCGCTGTATGGCTACCTATGACAAAAACGCAACCGGTCTCTCCAATCTCAGAGATGGCGTTTGTCATGGCACCGCTACCGAGGCTGGCAGCCAGACCGGCTACCGTGGGCGAGTGTCAGAGACGTGCGCAGTGGTCGATATTGTTGGTCTCCATGACTGCCCTGACAAATTTTTGAAAAAGATAGTTCTCTTCATTGGTACATTTGGCAGAAGAGATGGCGGCAAAATGGTCTCCTTTGTAATGAACCAGGGTACTGGCTACATACTTGATTGCCTGCTCCCAGTTGACCTCAACAAACTTTCCTTCCCGCTTGACAAGAGGCGCTGTCAAGGCTTTGCCTGGTTTTACTGTTTCATCAATGCCGTGGGCTACCCGCTCAAGGGGATCGTATGCCCGTACAAGTGGGGAAGAGAGCCGATCAGGGCTATGAACGAATTTATAGCCAAATCGTCCTCGAATACAAAGTTCTCCCCGGTTGACAGGGTTTTCAGAATCGCCTCTGACCTTAACAATGGTGTTTCCCCGCACCCCCAGATAGAGTCCGCAGCCCACGCCGCAGTAAGCACAGGTCGTCTTCACTTCCCGGGTGGGATACTCGATTTTCCTGGGTATTAAGGCCGCCACAGGACAACGCTCAACGCATTCCCCACAGGACACGCAAACTGATTCCTTAAAAGGCTTATCACCAAAGGTGCTGACCTTAAGGTCATAACCCCGATATGCCATATCAATGGCATGAACGCCGACAATCTCGCGGCACGTCCGAATGCATATGCCACACTGGATGCACTTGTTGGGATTGAAATCAAAAAAAGGATTGCTCGTATCGATAGGAAGGTCCTTGGCTACACGATTCAGGCGATTAAGCCGCTGCTCGTCAAATCCTATACGGTTGACCAACGCCTGCAAGCGGCATGTGCCGCTCTTCGGGCACAGGAGACAGTTAAAGTCATGATCGCTCAGGATAAGTTCAAGGGTCACACGGCGGACCTGCTCAATTTCTGCATCATCCGTAATAACTTTCATCCCCTCCTTGACCGGGGTACGGCAGGCCGGATGAAGCTTTTTCTTATTTTCAACCTTAACCAGGCAAATACGGCACGTCCCCTCTGAGGTGAGCCCCGGGCAATAACACAGCGTAGGAATGTAGATCCCCGCACTCTGGGCTGCTTCCAGGATAGTAGCGCCTTCAGGAGCCTTTACGTTCACGCCGTTTATGGTTAATGAAACATGATTTGTCATGTGTCACTTATCCGCCCTGAAACGCATTCTACCGCACTGAACCTGGGAGGACATACATCCATACAGGTGCCACACTTGATGCACTTGCTCTGATCAATTTCGTGGACCTGCCATTTAGCCCCAGTAATGGCATCAACCGGGCAGGCCTTCAGACACAACATGCATGCCTTGCACCTGTATTCCTTGATACGGTAAGAAATCAGAGACCTGCACACGAGTGCCCGACAGCACTTCTTGTGGATGTGTTCTTCGTATTCCTCCCGGAAATACTTAATCGTGGAGATCACAGGATTGGGCACGGTCTGTCCCAAGCCGCATACAGAGCCTGCCTTCACAACCTCGGCCAACTCCAGCAGCACCTCAATATCATGGGGTTTGCCCTCTCCTCGGGTGATGTCATTGAGTATATGGAACATCTGCTTCGTTCCTAACTTGCACAATGTGCACTGGCCGCAAGACTCGTTTTGGGCGAAATCGAGAAAATAGCGAGCCATATTCACCATACAGGTACTCTCATCCATCACCAGCATCCCCCCGGAACCCATGATGGAGCCGACCTTGGCCAATGACTCGTAGTCCACAGGGAGGTCCAAAAGATGCTCAGGGATGCAACCACCAGAGGGGCCACCGGTCTGCACGGCCTTGAATTTCTTATCTCCTCTGATTCCGCCGCCAATATCAAATATGATCTCACGCAAGGTCGTTCCCATGGGAACTTCCACAAGGCCAGTGTTTTTCACATTTCCGGACAAGGCAAAGACCTTTGTTCCTTTACTTTTTTCCGTACCTATGCTGCTGAACCACTTTGCGCCCTTTAGGATAATGGCTGGCACACAAGCAAAGGTCTCCACATTGTTTAGCACAGTCGGCATGCCCCAAAGCCCGACGATGCTGGTGTTGGGTCGTGGGAGTGGTTTTGGGAAACCACGTTTGCCTTCAATTGACATGACCAAGGCTGTTGATTCCCCGCAAACAAAGGCCCCTGCACCTTTCACGATCTCAATCTCAAAGTCAAAGCCGCTTCCCATAATATTTTGGCCCAGGAGCCCCAGGTCAGTTGCCTGCGCAATGGCTGTAGCCAGATGTCGAACAGCAAGGGGATATTCTGCCCGCACATATATGATCCCCTTTCGGGCCCCTACTGCATAGCCTGCAATCATCATCCCTTCAAGCACACTGTGGGGATCGCCTTCCATCACACTTCGGTCCATAAAGGCCCCTGGATCCCCCTCGTCACCATTGCAAATGATGTATTTTTCCTCACCCGGGGCATTACGTGACGACTCCCACTTGAGCCCAGTGGGAAAGCCTGCGCCGCCGCGGCCCCGGAGGCCTGACTCCTTTATGCAGGCAATCACTTCTTCAGGGCTTAACTTAGAAAGAGTTGTTGCCAACGCCTGATAGCCGTTGATCCTGATATAGTCTTCGATGCTGGTGGGATCAATATGACCGCAATGCCTAAGTACAACTCTCACCTGTTTCCTATAGAAAGGAATGTCAGCTTCATGAACGCACTTTTCACCCGTGGTCGTATCTTCATACAGAAGCCTTTCAATGGTGTGACCTTTGAGCAAGGTCTCAGAAACGATCTCCGGAACGTCATCTATAGCTACACTGTGGTAAAATATATCTTCCGGGCCTACAATGACAATTGGCCCTTGCTCGCAAAAACCACGACATCCAGTCTTCTTGACGATGACATCCTCATCAAGCTCTTGGGCTTTAGCCTCACTTTCAAGGGCTTCCTTCACATCCTGGCCTCCAGAGGCCAGACAGCCTGTTCCACAACAAACAACCACAGTCTTCGTATCCGGCTTCACTCGGGAAAGGATCGATTCCCTAAGACGATCTAGGCTTTTAGGCGTTTCTATTTTGGTTCTGGAACGTGGTGGCACTCTTCTTGATATCCTCTTTGTAAGATGGATCAGCTTTTCTTTGATTCTATCTTTTCATTCTTTGCACCATCTTTTTTGTCGCTCAGAATTTCAATGACCTTTTTTGTCGTGACCTGCGGATAAAGGGTGTCATCGACCACCATGAGCGGCGCCAAAGCACATGAGCCCAGGCATGCCACGCGCTCAAGACTATACTTGTAATCTTCAGTTGTCTGGCCGGTCTTGATTCCCAGGTGATATTGAGCGGTTTCCAAAATGTCGCGGGCACCACGCACATGGCAGGCAGTTCCTTGGCAAACTCTTACGAGATGATCCCCCCGCCGTGTCAGATGGAAGTGGGCATAAAAGGTTGCCACGCTAAAGACCTGGCTTAGAGGAACCTTGAGAAATATAGCGATCTCGCTCAGGGCATCCTCTGGCAAATAGCCAAACTCCTCTTGCACCCTTTGGAGGATGGAGATCAACGCGCCTTTTTTCCCCTCAAAAACCGAAAGGATCTTTTTTAAGCGTGCCTCTGGCATGAAAACCTCTTATCGCTTGCCTTGAATGAACTCCTCAGCCAAACGGACATCAGCGGCGCTCCCGATAAAGACGGGCACCCTCTGGTGAAGGTGCTGGGGCTGGACATCGAGGACCCTTTCAAAGCCTGTGCTTGCAGTCCCTCCTGCCTGCTCGCACACAAAGGCGAGCGGGCTGACCTCGCACATCAGCATCAGCTTTCCATGAGATTTCAGGGGGTCCTTAGAATCCGCAGGATACATGTGAATGCCGCCCTTTAACAGATTTCGGTGAAAATCTGCCACAAAAGAGCCGGTATAGCGCAGGGTGTAAGGACGGTCTGTCTTGATATCCGGCGTCTTAAAATATTCAACGATATTCTGGACCTTCTCATCCCAGAAATAGTAATTTCCCTCATTGATGCTGTATGTTTTTCCTTTCTCCGGTATGCGAATGTTTTCGTGGGAGAGAAGAAACTCGCCGATTCTCGGCTCAAGGGTGAAGCCGTGAACCCCGCCTCCGGTTGTATAAACCATCATCGTGCTGGAACCATAAATAAAATAGCCTGCAGCAACCTGCTTGTGACCTGGCTGCAAAACGCTCGTCATAGGGCTCATGTCTCCTGTATCCGCCCTCTTGAGAATCGAAAAAACCGTACCAACGGTAATGTGGACATCAATATTGGTAATCCCTCCAAGGGGATCGAAGACCAAGATGTAGTCTCCCTTTGCATACTTGGGCGGTATGGGAATCAGGTCAGTCTCTTTCTTTGAGGCCATACACCACAGATGTCCAGTATGACTGACACGATTGATGATGGTGGTATTGGCAAAATCCACCAGCCTTTGGAAATGCTCTTCATCCGCACTTTCGCTCCCCACAAATCCCAAATCCTCCGTCAAGTTTGCCTTGTTGACCTTCTGGGCGATGATCTTCGCTGCCACCGTTAGTTCTGAAAGCAATGCCGTAAAGGCACCGGTCGCCTCAGGTCGCTCTTTTTGCTTGGTTAAGATGTGCTCAGTAACTGTTATTCCCTTGGCCATCTTCTACTCCTTTTCTAATAGTCACTTGTCACTGGTCATTGGTCATTGGTCATTGGTCACTGGTCACTGGTCATTAGTCATTGGTCATTAGTCATTAGTCATTAGTCATTAGTCATTGGTCACTGGTAATTGGTAATTGGAATTATGCTTTGAACGGTCATAAATTGCGCTTCTATTCCATGGTTTGATTTCTATCAGCAGCGCCGGATATGCAAGCCTGAAGGCTCGCGCTACATTGTAGCGCAGGACTTCAGCCCTACTCAAAATGGGCCACTTATTACCGTGCGCACTCTAACACCAAAACTCCCGTTTGTCATAGGCTGAACACCGCCCAGCAGAAAACCTAATGACCAGTGACCAATGACTAATGACTCCCCAGAAAATCTTCTATCCCCGTAATGTCTATCTGGTTGCTGTCAAGCCCTAGGACGTCTTTGTCTATACCCATGCAAAGCCCCAGGAGCTGGGGATACAAAATGGACGGTATATGGTGGTTTGTACCGCGTTCAGATTCAAGCACCTTTTGGACGGTGTCGAATTGCACCTGACAAAACGTACACCCTGTAGTCAGGTAGTGGGCGCCTGCTCTTTTTGCATCTGCCAGTTTCTTATCGGTAAAATCGTAGGAGAGTTCGTCGTGAGTCCCCAGCAATGGACCGCCACAGCATTCAAGCTTGGTGGGCCACTCAATGCTCTCAGCCCCTGTGACTTCAACCAGTTGATCAAACAGCGAAGGGGCTACAGGGTCGTCAAATTGGACAACCCTGCTTGGACGCAATGCGTGGCATCCGTAATGGGTCGCAATTTTAAGATTTTCATAGGGCCTGATCACCTTTTCCTTGATCGCCTCTATACCAACGTCCCTGAAAAGAACAGTGAGAAGATGCTTGACTTCGATATTTCCTTCATATTTCAGATCTTCTTTTGCAAGAATCGCGTTAACCTCTTCTCGCAACGAGGCATCTTCCCTCATGAGATGGTCTGCCATCCTTAGGGTCCCATACCCACATTTACATAAGACCATCATCTTTAGGTTTTGCCTTTCAGCCAAGGCCAGATTTCTGGCTGAAGAAAGCACAAAGGCCTTAAAGTCAATGTTTCTCAGGGGATACCCGCAACAATTAAATTCTGGGATATCCACCAATGTCACGCCAAGTTCCCGCAAAACCGCCCTTGACGAGGTTTCATACTGTTTAAGACGGATCGGGATGTTACACCCGAGAAATATTGCAAACTTCATAACTTTTTGCGATCTCCTATGCCGCTTCTTCTGTTAAGTCTTTTCTTTTTAGGTGCTTAAGAGCTAAACTTTTCAGCTCATAAAGCACATCGGTTACGCATACCCCCTGGGGGCAGTGCTCCTGGCATATGTAACAGGTCAGGCAGTCCCACAGCATCATTGAGCCAAGAGCCAAATCCCTATTTTTCAATGCAAGACAATGCATGATCTCATGGGGTAGCAGCCCGACAACCTCCTTTGGGTTCTCGTAGTGCGCAACCACAGGACACACATTGGTGCAATTCTGACAGCCAAAGCATACCGAGAAGGTATTGGCCTGAGCCGAGCCAGTCAGTTCACCTAGAAATCCTTTGTCAACAGGTGTCAATGCTAAGGTCTTATCTTTGAGTCTTGCTGAAACGAAATCAGCACCAATGGCCTTTCGGGCCCAGGCCTCGGGTTTGGGGTAGCCAAGTCCGGTCAAATGCCTCTCCAGGTTTAACCACAAATCCTCAAGGTTGATACCAATCGGGCACACTTCTGTACAACGACGGCAATCAGTACAGATATAGCTTCCTTCTTGAATGGTCTTAAGCCTTTGTTCACTCAGCCCCCTGCGAGAAAGAAGGGCCCTGAATGCTGCCAGCTTTTCAGACGGAAGGATATTGGGGTTCGGAATTTCGTTAAAAGCCACAGCCACAGAGCACCGTGTGGTGCAGTCTCCACAGTGGGTGCAGGCGTCGAGTTGAATGGCCTTCCTGGTGGCGATATTGGCCGGATCTGATTTCCCTTCTTCCATGACAGCATTGACCAAAAGGTATACTGGGGTGGAAAAGATATGAAAGAACTTACTAAACGGAAGATAGGCCAAGCCTAAGAAGCAAGCCAAGAAATGCAGATACCACAACAGGGTATGGACATTTCCCCGGTCTAAGGGCGTTGCGATCGGCCGGACGATCTTAGCCACACCGTAGCCTATAAATGCCCATTGGGGACGGGAGTGGCATTCTGCACAACTCATCTCATGCAGTTGCCCACCCTGCTCCAGCGTATCCTTATCAAAAGGCCCTTTGACCTCTGAAGAAACCACGCCAAATTTCTGGACCCAGTAAGCCTCAAGAGCTCTAAGCTCTTCTGTCTCTTCTTCACCTAGACCCGCATATTCTTCCACCATCTCCTGATATTTCGAATGGGATACGATTTTGGTCCCCTCCAAAAGCACACCAGAGATCATGATGACCGCTAAGATGATGATGGCATAGTAATCCACAGAAGTCGTTTTCGGGCGGGGCGCCTTTGAGATGAGTCTTCGGTAAAGGGCAATGCCTAATCCAACGATCACGATGAGACCAAAGAAGTCTCTTAAGAACATAAAAGGATTGAGTGTCGAATAGTAATCATCAAACAGCACTGAAGTAATGAGTTTGTCGAGTCCATGCATTAGGAGGAGGAGCATGAAGCCTCCATATATACACATGTGGGCCAACCACCGGAGGAAGTCCTTCTTCAACAACCATCCTTGCAAAAGCACATCCAGCACAAAAACCCTTAGCAATATACGGATCTTGGCGCTGAATACCGTTGATAAAATGGCCTTCGCAGCAACAGAAATCCTTGTTGAGGTAGCGATCACAGTATCATCTGGGCCAATTTTCCAACGGAACCAATTTGATATTCTGTAGATTAAACCAAGTACAAAAATGGCAAGAGAAACGTATAAGGTAATCGTGTAAAACATCCGCTTATTTCCCTTAATTACGAGTACATTCTTTACACATCAGACTTTAGCCTATTTTAGACATTTTAAACGCTTTAGTTCGCTTATAACTCCAGCCATGAATCCGAATAGAGGGAATGACCCAGGAGCACTTTTGCCGTTTTCACATAGTCTTGAGCTTCCTTGCTGAGACTTCCCATGTCGGGTTCATCCCCGTCCACTACGCTACGAACCAAAGACGTGATCTCCGGCTTTTTTCCCCGTGCGATGTCGTGCTGATCCTTGTCAAAGGCGTCTACGATACAAGATTTCATCCCAAACTTTTCGAGTATAATCATGTAGGTCTGATTCAGGATGGGCCGAAGATGGTGCGGGGCTCCGTTGGAGACGTTGGAAAGCCCACACGTTGACTTGCAGCCGGGGACCAGCACTTCCGCGATCATATCGAGTTCCGACATGAACTGGTTACATTCCAGCAGCTGATTCTGCTGGACATTCACAGGTGTTACGATCGGGTCAACCCAGATATCTTCGCCTGCCACACCCGCCTCTGCAGCCCTCTGGAGTATATCGGCAGCCAAAGCTCCCCGCTCAGCCGCATCCCTGGGCATCCCCTCCGGCCCCCACAGGAGTGCGACCATGCCTGCATCGTATTTGGTGACAAGGGGGATCTGGGCTTCCATCCTCTCTGGACGGCACATGATAGAATTGATAACCGCCTTGCCCTGCTTGTTCTTGTACACCTTCAGGCCAGCCTCGACCGCGTTCACATTGGTGGTATCGAGATAGAGAGGCAGATCCACAACTTCCTGGACGACTTTTACCATCCACGCCATCAACTCCTCCCCGCCCTTTCTGGCCGGGCCCAGATTGATGTCGATATAATCCACCCCTGCCTCTGCCTCTGCCACAGCAAGCTCTTGTATCGGCTTCGGGTTTCTCTCCTTTATGGCTTGGCCGATTGACTTAACCATGATATTCAGGTTTTCACCAATCAGAATCATGCAACCTCCTTAAAACAAAGTGCCTAAAGTGAGCTAAAGTGAGCTAAAGTGCCTAAAGTTAAAAGAACAAAATGCATCTTCTAAAAAGTTTTTTCAGTCCTTAACTTTAGCTCACTTTAGACACTTTAGCTCACTTGCGTCTTACGCTTTCCACTCCTTGAGATAAGCCGGTATGTGGGCCGACTCTCTTGGCCCTACCAGAACCTCCCAGTCCCCGAGTTCCTCTTCAAGGTCTCCGGAGATGGCTGCGGCATACCCTGGTATAATGACCTTCTTATGACTGACCTTGTCCATGATGCCGCATTTTTTAAAACTCATACCTACTGCATCCCCCACAAATTTTCCAGCGGCCCAAGCCGTCAATACAGATAGACCTTCAGTATCCACGACGACTAGCCAGGCGGGGACACGACTCGTTTCAATCTCGCCCGACACGATAAAATAGGTAAGCGAAAAGTTGCAAGTCACCAACACGGGCGAGTTCTCATTGGGTCCTCCAATTTCATAGATGCCCGGAGAGGTGGCCATGGGTCGCTGTGGATCCGTGTAGATGTTCATACGGGCCAGCAAGAGTGGAAAAAGACTATGTCCTTGCAAATCTGAAAGAACGATAATGCCCCCATACTTTGCCACAAACATGGAAGCAATCAATGCCTCTTGCATGGAATCATTGGTCATCTCAAACGGCAAGGTAATGGTCGGAAAGCCCAGAGGTCGGTATTTCTTGAGAAGAGCCGCCCGACGGATGATGATCTGGTCTTCAAAGGCCTTCTTTATAGCCCGGGCCCCCGAGTCAATAACCAGATTTTTCAAACCACCTTCTGTTAGCTTTGTCGTCAGATCCGAGACCTCATCCAGACCATCCCCTTTAACAGCGAGGGAGCACCCATGCTCCTTGGCCAGGCTGGCCATGCCGTCCGCGTTTTCCTTGGTCGCTGCATACATAAGTGGCTTGCGATCTGAGCATATTTTGAGGCCAGACTCCATCACGCTGGTGTCCTCGGCCATCAAGATGATGCCAGCATCTGTTTGATTTTTTACCCTTGTGACCAGGGCCTCAAACTTACCAGCATCGCCAGAAAGCGATTTCACGGCGACAAGATCTGCCCTCAAGATCAGGCCGACTCGTTCATATTCCAATGTCTTTAATCGCTCAAGGCGACCGGCGACCTCCTCATCACTCATCTCATCTGTGACAAGAACCGCGATGCCAGGCGGATTCACAAAGGTCTTTTCATGGCGAAAGAGCACGGTTTCGCCACCAATTTTTAATTTCCTCTCCCCTGTACCGATCTCCACCACCGCAATGGGGGGGGCCGAGGCATCAGCCAACTCTGCCTTGGCCTCCTCTGAAACATAGGGGCAGCCAGCCAGCTCTGCCTTTCCTGCAGCCAAGTTCATGGCAAATGCCAGGCAAGTGGGTACCCCGCACTCGCCGCAATTGGTCTTGGGCAAAAGTTTGTAAATCTGAATTCCTGTTAAAGCCATTTTATTCCTCCGTTGTTAGTCATTAGTCATTTGTCATTTGTCATTAGTTTGTTCTTGCCTATGGAACCTATATATGCGTTCAAGCGCGGGGACAATTCTTCAAGCAACTCTTGCAATTCTTTGGTTTCCCCTTCATTCAATAGTTTTCTCTTATAAGCTCTACGAAGCCAATGACGCGTCTCATATAATGATCCCCTTGAAATTCTGGCAAACTGTTTGTTCTCGGCAAAATGAAACCTCCCGAAGCCTTCCGCAATGTTGGCACCGATGCTATCAGCCGATTTTACCAATTGATATCCCAAAGAATTCTTGGGAAAATCTTGCCATGTGGAAACAATATCCCAAATCCGATCTCCAAGATTTTCTGGTAATCGATACACATCAAGATCTTCAAATGATTCAACCTTCTTCTTCATAAATACATCCTATTAACGACCAATGACTAATGACAAGTGACAAATGACCCTACTCCAAAAGTGGATCCATGGTGAGTGCAGGATGCCCCTTCTCTTCCAGAAAGGGGAGGATTTCTTCTTCAGAAGTCCCAATGGTTTCGTCAGCAATCATGTCCGGCAGATCCGGGATACCGATTTCTTCCGCCCGTGCTTTCAGACGGTCTGCAAGCTCCTCTTTCAGACGCTTGGGCATCCAAACCAAGCGCTTGATCCCGCCATCCCCAATGATCCATTTTCTCTGAGCGATGTTGTACTTGCTGTGCCCCAAAAAGCCAGGTACACTCATCCCCCCTCCAATGGTTCCGGCAAGTGTGGTGAATTTCATGCCGCACGGGGTCATCCCCATGTAATCCCGATCCACGGTCATGACCCCGTTGCACAGAGGAAGTATTGCGGCGATGCATTCACAACACCCGCAGGTGGTCATGGGGTCATGAACAATGCTGTAAAAATTGTAATGATCCAAGGCCTGGCGCGAGGCCTTGTAAAGGAATTCGTTACACCCTTTCCACTGTCCCAGTTTTGGGTCGATGACCTCCCCCTTCTCCACGGGCTGATTAGGCCCTGTGGGATTGATCTCATAGGAGGCCTTGCAGTCCATCCAGTTATAGGCACCACACAGTCCGGTCCTCTCCGGGCTGATGATGCACACATGATTCGGTGCAAAGGACTGGCACAATGTACAGGAATAAAAGACGTCTGTGGTTTCATCAATCATCCCTTCGATCCGGGCGTCTCTGTGTTGGTACACCTGCCTTGCCTTTTCCAGAATTTCTTTTACCTTGTCTTCCTCGGTGTAAAGTTTGACCTGGACTTTATCAAAAATAGCGCCAAAGTCCTGATGAAACTTGGCGTGCAGGATATCCCCGATATGTTTGAGCTTGAGTCCTTTTCCGGCGGCCGATTTAGACATCCTGATCCAGGCGATGTCTCTTTGGCCAATGTGCATAAAACCCTGGGCATAGTTGACAAAGTGGTGAATCTGCCTTTCCAGAATGGGCTCAAAGTCTTCCTGCATCTTCCTGCCTGCAAACTCAACCGTGATGGCAAGTGGAATCCTCGCCCCTGGTTCCACATCGTCCACATCTGGACCGAATAGCTCGATCTTGCCATCCTCCACCTCGTCCATATCCCTGGTCGTGGCCCATTCCACAGCCTGGGTCTTGCCGCCACCGCATTCTAAGAACAGGTCATCCTTCCGGACGCGCTCCCCTTCAAAGGCTGGTCCATAGGACACCGGTATGGGGACTTTTGATACGGTCACCTTCAGCCCCCTGACCTCAACGGCCCTGGCCACCAATTGGTCGTGGGGGACATTGGAAACCACATGCTCATAAGTACAGATTCCGGTTGGGAGGATTTCTGGAATGGGCGTGTCAGCAATCGTTGGGAAGCCCCAGTTTATGGCACCAGCGGCATTGGCGTACCATTCATCGGTCACTGTGCCCAGAGGCATGGCAAAGGCAAAGATACGATCCTTATTGTAAAGGAGATTGTTCTTGAAATCCCCAGGCTTCACGCCGCCAAAGGACATGGCCGCCCGGGTGGCAAACCCCATGGCAAATACAGTCGCCGTATACTCCGGCCCAAAGGAGACAAGACGTGTCGGCCACCCAATCTGTATCCCTGCCTCTACTAACTGCTCGGACATGGTACGACCCTCATGGTCCGCACACATGAACACGTACAGGTTCTTTTCCTGAAGCTCCTGGGCAAGCTGGACAGCGATATCTTTGTTTGGCGGCGCTCCCAGAATAGCCGCAAAACCCGGGGCAGTGCCGTCCACGAATTCCACGCCTCGCTTGCGCAATATAATGTCATCTGCTGCGCCCAGCCAGATGTTTCCATCAGCAGGGTCTTCTGTCTTGGTATAGAAATCCGGAGACTCCAGATAACGGATGGCCTCAATGATCTCTTCTACAAAGAGTGTGGCCATCCCCGCTTCCAGGGCCGGTGCCAGGTAGGGAAGCCATACATGCTCATCCACCATGGCAGGGAGTAATGATCTGCACCGATCCAGGACCTCTTTTGCGTCACCAAGTTTTTTCACCGGGATACCCAGGATGCCATAGATAATCGGCAGATAATAGGCCGTGTTTGGAAAGCCGATCTCTTGATCAGGCCCCCATTTATCTAAGGCCTCTTGATACTTGGTTTCTGCTCTTTCCACAATCTTGTGGGCACCGCGAATAGCTGCCGAACAAATGATTTTTGACACTTTCTAAACCCCTCGTCTGTTGTGTTTGTTGTGCTTGTTGTGTTTGTCGGGTTTTAACCCGATAAACTCAATCAACCCAATGAACCCAATAAACTCAATTTGTATCCTGCATCTTGCATCCTGCATTCCAAATTTGTCTCATTCAAAAACGAGCAATCAATATGGAAATCAGTTTGCCGTCAATTCCTTAATAAAACCCCTGACCAATTGAATGGCGTCCGGATGCCGCATAATCAGAATGTCACCTCCGGCCAAAAGGAGCAATAGCGCTGTCATGGCCTCAAGGAGGACGCCCCTCTTCAAAGGATCGCCCAGCAAAGGGGCCTCCTCCTCGCCGATCTTGGCCTCCTTAACCTTCCAGACCTCCTTGGCCAGGTTACACACAATAGGGAACTGGAGCCTTTCGTCTTCCTGGGTGAGGGCGGCCATCCGATCTCTCTCCATCACAGAGTAACAATATTCCAACCCGTAACCCAAAGACGCCACAGTGGGATCCACAAGGATACGCTCGTCAGGCACGCCAAGGTTCCCGAGCAGGATATTAAGCTGTTTGGCCAAGTTGATATCGATGGGCGTCGAGGCCGCTATGGTGTGTTGAAAGGCAAGGGAGGCCGCTCCGAGGACCTTATAACTACCTTCTTCCACAGGCCCAAGGATTAGATTTTCGCCGGCGCACTCCTCTGCAATCACTTTTAGGACTTGTGTATCCTTTTCCAGATTGCTACTGCCCCACACAATAAGGGGAACCTCGATGGCAGCAGCCACCTTCTTGGTTACCTCCAAGGCCTGTTCGGGGGGCGTGTCCTGGGCATTAGGGTCCGTGCTGACCAACTGCAATGCAACCATTTCTGCGCCGTATGAATCTACGCATTTTTGGGCCCACGCGACCGGGTCCTGTACCACATCGGCAAAGGGGTCCAATGCAGCTTGTGGCCAGTCCTCAGGGGGAGCATCATGGATCTCCATGGCTATCTTCGGTGGGTGAGGCATCTCTCCTTCAAAAAGATAAAAGGGGTAGCTGTTTTCTCCACCCACAATGATACGGTTTGCCTCTTTCCCCAGAGGGATCTCCTTAATTGCACCGTTGTATGATATCTTTGGTGTTTCAAATGCCATGTCTATTCCTCCCTATAGTCCTACTTCATCCAAAATCGGTGGTATTTTGCTTTCCCAGCCAAGAGCCATGATGTGGACGCCCTGGCAAAGATCCTTCATTCCTTTAATTAAGCGAACGGCTATATTCATGCTAGCCTGGGCCTTGTCCTCAGCCTCCTTTAGCTCTTGAATCAGAGGTTCCGGAACGAAGACACCTGCTACATTCTTGTTCATGTAACGCGCCATACCCACTGATTTGAGCAGGATAATACCCCCGAAAACTTTAGTATGAAACCCCTCGATGCGCTTCATGAACTTTTCAAAGGCGTCTAGGTCATAAACCCCTTGTGTCTGAAAGAACTTGGCGCCTGCCTCAATCTTTTTCTCCATCTTCATGATCTGGAGGTCCAGCGCAGCCTCATTGTCAGCCCCGGGATTCACAACCGCCCCTGGAAGAATATCAGGCGCCCCCTTAAGTTCATGGCCCGCCATATCAAATCCAGAATTCAGTTTCCCTATGACCTCCAAAAGCGTGACAGAGTCCAATTCAAAAACCGGTTTGGCCTGAGGATGATCCCCCAGGGTGGGATGGTCGCCAGTGAGGGCAAGCACATTTCTGATCCCCAGAACCCAGGCGCTCAGGAGATCCGATTGCAGGGCAAGGCGGTTCCGATCCCTGCAAGTGACTTGAAAGATCGGATCGATCCCCCTATCCGTTAACAGATGACAGACGGCCATGGAGCCTAGGCGCATGACTGAGCTCTGCAAATCAGTGACATTAATCGCATGGACCCGATCTTTGATAATATCAGCATCCTTTAATAAGTGCTCTACGTCGGTTCCCTTGCCAGGGCCGACCTCGGCGGTCACCAAAAATTTCCCTGATTCTAAGGCTTCTCTAAAACTCATGGCGGCACCTCTCCATATTGACGACCTTTCGATTGAAGATTGACTATTTTAAAACCGTAGAGTGAAAAGCCTTCCAGTAAATATTGAAGCCCCCTACAGCCCGCGAAGCACTGCCGTCAGGCAGAACCTGCAGGGAATGCGCTCGCTTTTGCAGTTCAATCACCAATCGTCAATGTTCACTCCTTTCATGAGGCTTCGACTTCCCGCAAATCTTGTCTGACCACCCTGCCTGGGTGAATGGGCCAGTCTTTTACCTGCGGCTTTTCCTTTAGATAGTGCAACATGTTCAAACGCTTCAGGGCATGGTATATCTCCTGCCAGGCACAGGGACGATCTTTGGAAACTTCACATTTTCCCTCTGACGCACCGCCACAGGCCCCATTCAAAAGGCCCTTGGCACACCGGGTCACAGGGCAAATCCCACCGGTCCTCCATAAGATACAATCCCCACAGGCCATACATGTTTCAGTCCAGATGCCCGACTCTGCCTCAACCCCTATGAATTGGGTGTTTAAGGCTGGCAAAACAGGCTTATTTGGAAACCGACTGGCAACGGCCTGAACGCCATTGCCGCAAGCCATGGACAGAATAGCTTCGTAATCACCAACCTTACTCTCCAGCCGGTCGATAAACTTCACAGCGCACTGTCGAGGAATCGTGCTCTTTTCTACGACTATATCCTTGTTTCCAGAAGCAAGTGCTTCGGCAAGTTGACCGACCTCATCAGGTCCACCAGCTGAGCAGAATGTCATGCAGGTGCCGCATCCAACCACCAGGATCTTGCGATACGGACCAACCATATCCTCTATTTCGGTTAATGCTTTCTGTTCAGCAATGATCATGTTGTACCTCCAAAATCTATTCTTCCACAGGTAGCGACACGATGAAGGTCGTCCCCTTGCCTGCCTCGCTTTCCACGTGGATCGAACCCCTGTGAGCGTCCACAATTCCCTTAACAATCGATAAACCAAGGCCTGAGCCTGCTATGCTCTGGGTCTGTTCGGTCTTGATGCGGTAGAACTTCTCAAAAATCCGGTCAATATCCTCTGGTGGAATCCCTATACCGCTATCCACCACTTTGAACCGTATATCTTTGCCCGCTTTGTACAGGATCACATTCACACTGCCCCCTTTGGGGGTATATTTAATGGCATTGCTGATGAGATTAACAAAGATTGCCTCCATGCCGCCCCTGTCGCCACTAAACGATGGCAGATCCTCCTCAATTTCACATTTCATACTAATCTCTTTTTCTTCGGCTGACAGGCGCATGAGCTCAACAGTCCGTTGGAGGATTTCCGCCAGATTCAGGCTTTCGATTTTCTGGACCGACTTACCGTCCTGAATCCGCCGATAATCCAGGATGTCGTTGACCAAGGTAATCATCCCCTTGGTCTTTTCCTTGGCCTTGCCGAGCAGTTCCTTCTGTTTGGGATTCAGCTCTCCGGCCAAGCCGTCATGCAGAACCGACACCTGCATCAGCAGGGAGCTCAGCGGGGCCTTGAGTTCGTGGGAGACCATGGAAAGAAAATCGGATCTTAGCTTATCCATAGCACTGATGCTACTGACATCATGAAACAGGCCCACTGCACCAATAACAGTTCCCGTATCATTCTTCACTGCGTCGACATGTACACGAAACGCTTTTTCTTCTACCTTCACGACAGGTTCTTCTCCAGCCATTAACGGAGCTAAAGAACTATCGGATTTAACTGCCCGCATAACGAATGACAATAATTCGTCGGATTTTATACTGACCGAAATGGGATGTCCTAGGGTCTTTTCTTCTGTCAAGCCAAACAGGGTTGCAGCTTTTGCATTAAACAGGACAATGTTTGTCTGCCAATCCGTAACGACAATACCATCGGTAATGCTGTTGAAGATGGCCATGAGATTCTCTTCATGGGGGATCCTGGTTAAAGCGGCCTGCCTTTGTCGGGTCAGTATGTCCAGTTGACGCCAGAGCCTGAAGGCCTCTATGGCCCGATTCATCTTCGTCCAGAAGCGATCAGTGGTAAAGCTCTTGCGGATGCAGTCATAGGCTCCAGCGTGCATTGCCTCTATGGCTTCCTCGCCGCAGTCAGCCGACATGGCCATGATCAGGATTTCACGCTTGGCCTTTTGCAAGATGTTGATGAGCGTCAAGCCACCCCACCCCGGAAGCTCCAGGGAAAGGAGTATGATGTCCACATTACCGGAATGTTTCTGGATGATGTCCAGCGCTTCTTCAACAGACTCAGCGGTACGAACCCGATGGCCCTCGTTTACAAGGAGTTCCCGGCATCTTTGTAAAATGGTGATATCATTTTCTACCACCAATATATTTATGCTCGGCTTGATCAACATCAGCTCAGGAATTCTTACCCAAAAACTCCTCCACCCGTTTAACGAGTTCTGTTGATTCGACTGGCTTGGCGATATAATCGTCGGCCTCGGTCATGAGACCCATATGCTTGGTATAGGTCGTCTTGAAGATCATCTGGTCCACGGCTGTGAGAAGAATGACCGGAATCTTGTTCAACTCTGGGTCAGCCTTAAGGATGACACAGACATCGTACCCGTTCATTTCAGGCATCATCACATCCAGGATCACCAGATCAGGTTTCTCGGCCCGCACCTTTTCCAGCCCTTCCTTTCCATCATGGGCCAAAACAACCTCGTAGGCCTTACTTTCCAAAAGGATCTTTGATGCCTCACAAAAGTCGACATCATCGTCTACTAATAGTACCTTTTTCATGGCCGCACCTGCAACTTGTGTTATTCCTTACCAATTCTTTTGATAATCTTTCCAACCCTTTCCAGCAACACACTACTTTCGACGGGCTTCTCCACGTAATCATCTACATCGAGTTGCACCCCGGTTTCCAGTTCGTAGCGGCGCTGGCTGACCCCCTCCTGTACAGAGCTAAGGATAATGATCGGCACACGGCCATATTTGGCGTGCCGCGGATCTTTGAGGGCTTTGCATACTTCAAAACCGTCCATCCTGGGCATGAGGAGATCAAGAATGAGTAAATCGGGCTGCTCTTCTTTCAGCTTGGCCAAACACTTCTCGCCATCCTCGGCCATGACCACGGTGTAACCGCCGGATTCCAATATCATCTGCAAGGCATCCCGCATGTCCGGATCATCATCCACGACCAAAATCTTGGCACTTGTTCCCATGACGCATCCCCCCTTTGTTTGGTCATTTGTCATTTGTCACTGGTCATTGGTTGCTGGATACTCGATATTCGTTTCATCTTCTTTTTCATTCTGCAATCCGACACGAAGTGCATCTTTTCAAGCCGTCAGGCGCAACCTTGCGACAAATCGGAAGCTGCTGGATGTCAAAACTCCGCCTTCGCCTAAAACACATTTCTTGAGAACCCCACGAATGACTAATGACTAATGACTACACCACCGGTCTGGGCATCAAACCAGCCTCTTCCACGATGCGAGGGACGATATCCTCCCAGGCCACGGCCATGATATGAATGCCATGAATCCCTTCAACCTCTTTGAGTTGCTCGATGGTTTCCAAACAGATCTTCACACCCTCTTCCTTGGCATCCTTGGCATCAGCCATCCGGTCAACGATCTCCTGTGGCACACTCAAGCCCGACACATTGTTCCGCATGTAGCGAGCCATACCAACAGACTTAATGGGTATCAGCCCGGCAAGGATATGTGTTTTTTCGTGCAAGCCCCTGTCCCTGACCATCTTCATCCATTCAACAAACTTAGGCACGTCAAAGATGCCCTGGGTCTGAATAAAATCCGCACCCGCGTTTACCTTCTTGGCCAAACGGGTGACCCGGAACTCAAAGGGGTCGGCAAAGGGATTGGCTGCAGCTCCGATGAAAAATGGGACATCTCCTGAGATCTCTTCACCATTAAGAAACCTGTGCTCATCCCGCATGGTTTTGACCATCTGAATAAACTGGATCGAGTCGATGTCATAGACCCCTTTGGCCGCAGGGTGATTGCCAAACCTCTGATGATCGCCAGAAAGGCAGAGCACATTACGAATCCCCAGCGCAGCTGCTCCCAGGATGTCACCCTGGAGGGCGAGACGATTCCGGTCCCTGACAACCATCTGCAAGACCGGCTCTACGCCCAGTTCTTTTAATAGAACACAGCCGCTGAGGCTTGACATACGCACAATAGCGGTCTGGTTGTCTGTCACATTTAAGGCGTCACAGCAAAGCTTGAGGAGTTCCCCTTTTCTCTGAATGACCTTAGGTGAACTCCCTTTTGGAGGCCCAGCCTCTGCAGTTACAGCAAACTGGCCGCCTTCCAATATTCTTTCCAAATTACTCCCTGACTTCATGACTTAAGATCCTCTCTGACCATCTTCCTGGGGCCGCCGTGTCCGGCCGGTGACCAGTCTTTTACGGGAAAGATTTCTTCTAGCATCTCCAGCCGATTAAGCCTAGCGAGGCGATCAATAATCAATTGCCACACACAATCTACGTCCTTGCTGATTTCGCATTTCCCATTCATAGAACCCCCGCATGGGCCATTGAGAAGCTGCTTGGAGCACCTGGCAATAGGGCACAAGCCAGCCGTTTTGTCTAAGATACAGTTCCCGCAACCGGCACAACGTTCTGACCATACCCCCAATTCCTCGGTCACGCCTAAAAAGGTGGTATTACAACCCGGTAAGATCACCTTATCGGGGAATCGCTCGGAGAGCAACTGCACCCCAGCCCCACACGCCAAGGAAAGTACAGCATCGCAGCCAGCGAGCTTGTCTCGGATCAGGTCAACAAATTCAGGCTCACACTGCCTGGCGATGGCATCTTCCAAAACCTCACCTTCCTGGCCTGATGTTTTTTGCGCCATGCGAATGGCGGAAGCGAGCTCTTCGACCTGCCGCTGTCCACCAGCAAAAGACATGGCAGAACAGGTTTCACATCCCAACACCAAAAGGCGGCTATAGCCTTTGGTCATCTTCTCAATCTCTTCAAACTTTTTCTGCTCTAACGTGATCATACAGTTTCTTCCTTCACTCTGAGCGGACTTGCCCAGGCTCCTTGATTCTCTGGATCAGCCCGTCAATCAATTCCTTTTGAACAAGCCCTTGCTCGGGCATATCGCAAATCTCAAGACGCCCTCCGTCCAGGCCCAGGGCCTCCACCAGGGCCCTGGCATGGGCCATGCGGCGCTTGACCCTGTCTGTTGCCTCTGGAAAGGGGTCACTTTCAGGTGGGCACCTTGCAAGCAACACGCCATCAGCCCCACACTCAAAAGCCTTTAAGATATCAGATGTATCAATCCTTCTTAACCCAAAGACCATGACAGGCAAAACATGGGGGTAGTCTTGTCTCAGGTTTTCCACATCGCTGGAATCGAAGTTTCCATGCAGGTCGAAAAAACCCACGATCACAGGCCCTGAGTGCTGTGATGTGCTCATCGCCTTTTTTATGTCTTGGGCGATCTCCGTTCGGGGATCGAGACTGATGTCAATAGCCCGGACCGGGCACTCAAGGGCGCACACCCCGCAAGCCTGACAGGCGAACGGATCAATGGTAATCTCTCCCATCTTGCTGGTGGTCGGTATACCAAGCGGGCAGACCCTCACGCAGGTGAGACAGGAGACACATTTCTCTGCGTCGATTCTTGCCCCAAGATAACAATGCAGGCATCTGAGGGCCTCCTTGGTTGCAAGGTCCTCGGAAAAGACGGATTCTACTTCCTTAAAACCTCTGAGCCGCTGGTCTGCTGGAAGACTGATTTTTTTGCATCTTGGAAATTTTCTGGTCTTTTCGACAACAGACCGGGCAAGGCTCACTTTCTCAACATCTTTAGCGGGCTCAATAGCAGGGATGGATTCTCCCTTTAGATAGTGATCGATCGAAAGAGCAGCGCGTTTGCCCGCAGAAATCGCCTCAACAACGGTGGCCGGCCCGGTGACCGCATCGCCCCCGGCAAACACACCTGGACGGGTGGTCACCAGGGTATAAGGCCCCTCCACAATAATTCGCTCTCTTCTTTCAGTAAGCCCTAATTCATCGGCTACCAGAGAAGAGTCAGGCGCCTGCCCGATGGCAGCAATCACCATATCCACATCAAGGGTAAATTCAGTTCCCGGGACAGGCTTCGGGCTTCTTCGACCACTGGCATCGGGCTCGCCCAACTCATTCTTGATGCATTTCAAGGCCGAAACCTTCCCGTCCTCTCCAAGGATTTTAAGCGGTGAAGTCAAATAGGCGATCTGAACACCTTCATGAATGGCCTCTTCAATTTCCTCTTGGGCCGCTGGCATCTCGTCTCGGGATCTCCGATATACAATGTGAACGCTCTCAGCACCCATGCGGAGCAGGCAACGGGCTGAATCAATAGCCGTATTTCCCCCACCGATTACAGCCGCCTTCTTTGTCTCCTTGGGGTTTTGCCCTTGGTTGACCGCCCGCAAGAAGGAAACCGCTGAAATCACCCCTTCAAACTGATCCTCACCGGCAATGCCAAGCTTGCGGTCTTTATGGGCCCCAATAGCCACAAACACGGCCTTGTATCCCTGCTCAAACAGATCGGAGAGTTTGATCTGTGCACCGATTCGGACCCCCGTTTTGATCTCAATGCCCAGATCAACAATGGCCTGAATTTCCTCATCCAGCACATTTTTTGGGAGGCGATATTCGGGCACGCCGACTCTCAACATACCTCCCAAAACCGGCAAGGCTTCAAAGATAGTCACATGATGGCCAAGCAGGGCCAAGTCATGAGCAGCCGCAAGCCCTGCGGGTCCAGAACCAATCACCGCAACCTTATGCCCGCTTGGTTTGTCGGGTAAAACCGGTTTATACTGGTTCTTCCAGGGGCCATCAGAGGCAAAGCGTTTTAGCGCGGCTATTGCAATGGGCTCTTCTATCTGTCCTCGCTTGCAGGCTGTCTCGCACGGATGGGTGCAAATACGGCCGCATACGCGAGGCAAAGGATTTTGTCTTCTTATGGTGGCGAATGCCTCGTCAAACCTTCTTTCAGCGATGAGCTGGACATATTCCCGCACATCGGTCAAAATAGGACAGGCCAACTTGCAGGGCGGGTGCGCCATCGGATTTATGGGACTTGTGTCACTCACTGATCACTCCTACAATTCACGCCTCATAGCCATGTCAAAGAGGACTCTTTCTTTCTTTTCCTGAATGCCCAAGGCCTCTCGCTTTTTGTCAATATGCCGAATCATCATCTGTGCCATCTCTGTGGGATCAGATTCAACAGCCCACATGCCACCGCAAATCTCTTCCAACTCTTTGAACAGATAATCGGTCAAAACCTTGCTCCCTGTGGTTGGAAAGGTTCTCCCGAATACAACAAAGAAGCCACTGGCGACACAGTACTGGCCAATCGATATGGCCTTTTCACTCATCCATTCTGGGGCACAACCGGCCGCAGGCACCTGGCTGATATCATCACCCAGGCCCCCTTCCCTGACAATCTCTGTGGCTGCAATCAGGATGCGGCTGTTGTCCACGCAGGAGCCCATGTGCAAAACAGGGGGCATTCCCACGGTCTCGCACACCTCTCTCAGGCCCGGCCCGGCCAGTTCTGCAGCTTCGGGTCTCAACAACCCCTCCCGGCCGCAGGCCGTGGCAGAACATCCGGTGACCAGCACAAGTACGTTGTTGGCAATCAATTCCTTGACTACGGTGGTGTGCACCTTCCCCGACTCTACCCGGCAGCTATCACACCCTACAACCGCGCCCACGCCGCGGATCCGGCCATTGATGATGTTGTCATTCAGGGGCCGGTAGGAGGCCCTGAATGTCCCACCTAACATATGATTGATCGTCTCATGGCTAAAGCCCACCACGACATCCATCTTACGGTCGGGGATACGTACCTTTTGCCTTTGCTTAAACCTGCCAATGGCTCGAAGGGTAAGCTCCCGTGCAGTTTCAAGTGCATGTTCGTGTTCAAATTCAATGTGGGTGGCACCCGGGATTTTGGCCCGAGGCGAGGTGGTAATCAGCTCGGTGTGGAAACATTTGGCGACCTCTGCCAGGCCTTGCATGATACATTGCACATCGACCACCATCGCTTCTACAGCACCGGTGGCAAGAACCACCTCTTGCTGAACAAAGCTGCCTGCAATAGGAACGCCGTGGCGCATCAAAACCTCGTTTCCCGAACAGCACACGCCGGCCAAGTTGATCCCTTTTGCCCCCACTTCTTGGGCTGCTGCCACAATTTCCGGCTCCTGGGCAACAATGGCCATGGCCTCCGGGACTTGGGGCTCATGGCCATGGATCACAATATTCACATGATCCTCGGAAAGGACGCCAAGATTAACAACAGCTCGAATAGGGACAGGGGTGGTGAACATGATGTCCTGCAGTTCGGTCGCTATCATCGAAGCCCCCCAGCCGTCGGCCAAGGCACAGCGCGTCGCCTGGAAGACGAGATTCCTGTAATCCTGATCCGTCCCCATATGGGTGCGGTGCATGATCTCTACGACCTCGCGGTCAACCCCTCGTGGAAGGGCCCCTAGCTTTTTCCATAACGCCTGTCGCTTTGCAGGCGCTCGGCTGGGCATCACAAGGGTCCCTTCCTGCTGGCCAAATTCAGCAAGGATCTTTTCCCCCAGCTCGATGGCAATGTCCTCTTTGCTGCGACCTTCGGTCTTGACCTTGTAAAGCTCGGCCATGGAATGAAGCTTTTTCTCGTCCTTGATCTCAAAGGGGCATTCTCCCTTGGCAGCAGACAAAAAGGTTAAGGCCGTCTCACGCCCATGATCCATGTGGGCCGACGCCCCTGCGGCAACCATCCGGGCAAAATTGCGTGCTGCAACTGTGGACGCCGTTGCCCCGCAAATCCCAATCGACTCAGGGACATCCTCAATCATCATGCACGGGCCGAAAGAACAGTTCCGGCAGCAGGTGCCACCCTGACCAAACAGGCAAGGTTGAATGGCACGGCCTTCCATGCGCTGCACATAAGTCTTTACGCCATCCCGGGCCGCCTCTTCTAGAACACAGGTACTGGCCTCACAAAAGATGCCATGGCACTGGGTGTGTGTGAATGGGATTATCTTCCTTGCCATTCTTTTTCCTCCTTCAAGGAGCTGTTATTGGTTATTCGTTACTTGTGATTAGAACCTATTTCAAAACCCTTTAGCGACTCATTTTGGCCATTTTTGCCAATTCCCAATTCCTCAATTCATTAACTCCTCAATCCTAAATCGATGCCTTTGCCGCCTCTACCGTGTTTTTCATCAGCATGGTGATGGTCATGGGGCCAACACCGCCAGGTACGGGCGTAATCGCTGCTGCCTTTTCCTGGACCGCATCAAAGTCAACGTCGCCTGATAGAATCGCCTTCCCTTCAGGGGTCTTCCCTGTACGATTGACACCCACGTCAATCACCACGACGCCTTCTTTGACCATCTCAGCCGTGATTGTCTTTGGATGTCCAACTGCCACGATCAGGATATCTGCCATTCTGGTGTAGGTTGCCAGATCTTTTGTCCCTGTGTGACAAAGGGTCACGGTAGCATTTCCCCCAGGGGATGGCTGCAACATCAGATTCGCTATGGGTTTACCCACAATATTACTTCTTCCTACCACCACCACATGTTTGCCCTCAGTGGTAATGTCTGAACGCTTCAGCAGTTCCAGGATTCCGTGGGGCGTACAGGGGAGAAAGCGGCCAGTGCCGATCATCAGTTTCCCCACATTGACGGGATGGAAGCAGTCCACATCCTTGTCAGGCTCGATTGCATAGATGACCCGTGAAGCATCAATATGCTTAGGCAGGGGTAACTGCACGAGAATACCATGGATCTTCGGATCATCGTTGAACTTTTTCACAAGGTCCAGCAAATCAGCTTCTGAGGTATCAGCAGGGACATCGGTCCTCTCTGAATAGATGCCGAGGTTGTTACAGGCCTTTTCCTTTTGCCCCACATAGACCTTTGAGCCCGGATCGTCACCCACCAGGATAGTAGCCAATCCGGGTGTTACACCGTGCTTGCTTTTGAGCTCTTCGATTTCCCTGGTAATTTCTTCACGGATTTGCTTGGAAATCTCTGTTCCCTTAATCAGTTTTGCTGGCATGATAGACTCCCCCTTTTTAATGAACGATTGAATATTGACCAATGACCTCGTAAAAGGCCTTGGGCCCAACAGGGCAGGCCAATGACTACTGCCCGAGAAAGGCCCTCACCTGTGAGCCTATCTGCTCATCGGTAAAGGCGTTGATGCCAATGGCATGCCGATAGCAGGTTGCTGCACAAACCCCGCATCCCTTGCAAGCCACATCGATCACCTGCGCCTTGCGACCGTTTTCTGTTTCCACGACCTTGATGGCTTCAAAGGGACAGAGTTCAGCGCACAGACTGCATCCCCGGCAGAGCACTTCGTTTACCCGCGCAATCACGCCCTGAGTAACAATGGAATCTTGAGAAAGGAGTGCTGCTGCCTTAGCCGATGCTGCCTGGGCCTGAGCAATGCTCTCCTCAATCGGCTTGGGATAGTGGGCAAGCCCGGCCAAATAAATGCCGTCGGTGGCAAAATCTACTGGCCTCAGCTTGACATGGGCCTCCAGGAAAAAACCTTCCTGATTCATGGAAATCTTGTAAAGCTTAGACAATACCTCATTACCAGCACTCGGCACGATAGCGGATGCGAGGGTCAAGATGTCTGCCTCGATCTCCACCGGACATTGCAATACCTGGTCCGTCACCGTCACTTTCAGTTTGCCGTTTTGCTTTTCAACCCGAGGCTTGTCCGCCAGGCTGTATCTGATGAAGGCGATCCCTTTTGAGCGCGCCTCTCTGTAAATATCTTCCCGCTCTCCATAGGTGCGAATGTCACGATAGAGAACATACACGTCCACGTCAGGATTGAGCTCCTTGAGCTTCAGCGCACTGTGGATCGAATGGGTGCAGCAGACCCGGCTGCAGTATGGCCTTTCAGGCTCCCGCGAACCTACGCACTGGATAAAGACAGCCGTTTCTACCTTATCGAACCTTTCCCTGTTTTCTGCCATCGCCTCGTCTAGCTCTAATGACAAAAACACACCGGGATCGTGTCCATAAAGATATTCGGAGGGCCTGTAAGCCTCCGCACCCGTTGCTACAATGGTAATACCGTGTTTTACGACAACCTCGTTCCCATCGGCACCAGAAACGGTAGACTCAAAGTTGCCGACAAACCCCTCCACATCCTTGATCTCGCTCTGGGTGTACACATGAATGCGCGGGTGGTCGTAAGCCTTCTTGACCAAGTCTTCAAGATATGACCGGATCTGTTCCCCTTTCCAGGTTTCATAAAGCTTTCGGGCCTGTCCTCCCAAAATCTTTTCGCGTTCCACGAGGTGGACCTCATAGCCCTGCTCGGCAAGATTCAACGCGCAGGTCATCCCGGTCACACCGCCACCGATCACGAGACCCGCTTTAGTCACCGGCACCGTTGGTTCAGAAAGCGGTTGAATCAAACCCGCTTTGGCCACGGCCATCCGCACCAAATCCTTGGCCTTTTCCGTGGCCTTCTCCGGTTCATGCATATGCACCCATGAGCATTGGTCCCTGATATTGGCCATCTCGAAAAGGTATTGGTTCAGACCGGCCTCGCGAAGGGTTTCTCTAAAAAGCGGTTCATGAGTCCGGGGTGAACAGGAGGCGACCACAAAGCGATTTAGGTTGTGTTCTTTAATGACTTGTTTGATTTCGCTCTGGGTATCCTGAGAACAGGAGAAAAGGTTCTCGTCCACATATGCCACATGGGGAAGATTCCTGGCATACTCCTTGACCTCCGGGACATTGACGACGCCACCGATGTTGATACCGCAATGACAGATAAACACGCCAATGCGGGGTTCTTCCTCGTCAACATTCTTTTCTTCCGGATAGGTGTGCTCTTCCGTCAGGGTGTTTCGTGCAAGTGCCAGGGTGGCAGATGCAGCACCAGCTGAAGCACTGGCCTCCATAACCGATTGAGGAATATCCTTGGGCCCCTGAAAGGCCCCGCAAACATAAATGCCTGACCTGGACGTGTTGACCGGCTCAAAGCTGGTGGTCGCTGCAAAGCCGTAATGGTCTAAGGAAATGCCTAACCTCCTTGATAGCTCTTCGGCCTGTTGAGGTGCCCCAAGACCAACCGACAAAACCACCATGTCAAAGGCCTCTTGTACCTTCCTGGAATTCTCATCCGTGTAATAGATAAAGAGTCCTCCGGTCTTGTCATCCTGAGAAATCGTATCAATTCTGGACTTTACAAAGCGTATCCCTGTCTCTTCTTTTGCACGATTGTAGAATTTCTCAAAATCCTTACCATGACTCCTGATATCAATATAAAAGAGGGTCGTGTCGAGTTCATGCGTGGCATGTTCCTTGGCCAACATGGCCTCCTTAATAGCATACATACAGCACACTGAGGAACAGTATCCCCGACCCACAGAAGGATCCCTTGATCCCACACACTGGATCCAGGCAATCTTTTCGGGCTCTTTGCCGTCCGAAGGCCTGCGAACATGGCCCTGGAACGGACCGGTGGCAGAAAGGATGCGCTCAAACTCCATGCTGCTCAACACATTGGGAAATCGCCCGTAGCCATAGGTGGCCTTCACCTGCGGATCAAAGGGCTCAAATCCCAACGCCAGGACCACCGCTCCCACGTCCAGTTCCAGCAATACCTCTTGCTGGCCAAAATCGATTGCCTTTCTCTGACAGGCCGAGGTGCAGATATGGCAGACCCCTTCGGTGAGGAAGAGACATTTGGTCGGATCAATATATGGCACGGCAGGAATTGCCTGAGGGAAATGGATGTGGAGATTTCTCACCCCTGACATGCATTCATTATATGGGTCCGGAACCAGCAACGGGCAGTAAAGGCTACACTGTCCGCAGTTGGTGCAAAGGTCTTCGTGAATGTAGCGTGGTTTCTTGAGCACACTGACCTTGAACTGGCCGGCCTCGCCTTTGATCTCCTTGACCTCTGCAAAGGTGACGATTTCAATGTTCGAGTTTCGTTGACACTCGATCAGTTTAGGCGAAAGGATGCACATGGAACAATCATTGGTAGGGAAGGTCTTGTCAAGCTGGGCCATCTTTCCCCCAATGGCTGGTCCCTGTTCTATTAGGTATACCCTAAATCCCAGATCCGCCAGGTCCAATGCTGCCTGCACACCAGCGATCCCACCCCCCACGACCATAACCGCGCCGATTCGATCTGGGGACGACACGCTTGTTCCGATTTTGTTCTTATTGTCTTCCATGATTTAAGCCAAATAGTGGGTTAACAGCAAACATACGAGGGATCTTCCTTTTGAGGGAGGAGGGGGTTTTCTGACCGGCCTGCTTCTCTTGGTCCCGCCTTTAAGACGGAACCAAGGGAAGCTATACACAACAGATGTTTTTCCTTACCGGGAACCCCTGGCCTGTGGACTGGGGTTCAAAAAGCCGTGATACCGAGGACTTGGCAGAATGCTTCAATCAAGCTGGATAAATATTATCACGGCTTTTGAAGAAAACTCCCTCCTCACTTATGGAAGTGTCCAACCTTAAAATAGCCCCTTCACTTTTCCGGTCTCAACATCTACATCAACGCGGCGAAAGGCCGGGTTTGAGCTGGTTCCCGGCATCAGGCTGATCGTGCCTGCGCAGGGGCACAGAAACTTGGCTCCAGAGTAAATCAGTACATCGCGAATGGGCAGAATCCAGCCTTTAGGCACCCCCTTTAGGGTCGGGTCGTGACTCAGGCTCAGGTGCGTTTTCACCATCATGGTGGTGTAGTCGTCGTACTTAGAGTCGGCTTCAAGCATCTTGGCCTTGGCCTCAGCTTCAGGGGTCCAGGCAACACCGTCTGCACCATACACTTCCTTGGCAATCTTCTCCACGCGATCACGTAGTTTCATTTCAACAGGATAGAGGAATTTGAAATCATTCTTATCGTTACAGGCATCAATGACTGCGTCGGCCAATTCCAAAGCGCCGTCCCCACCGTCAGCCCAGTGGGTCGATTTGGCGCAGCGCGCTCCGGCTGCTTCGGCCGCCTTTCTGACCAGTTCAATCTCAGCATCCGTATCCGTATGGAAGCAGTTGATGCAGACCACTGGGTTGATGCCTGCCTTACGGATGGTGTTGATATGATGGACCATATTCTCCAGGCCCTTTTCCACCAACTCCAGATTCTCCTTGGTATATTCTTCAGGCAGCGCAATGCCCGGCACCACTTTGGGTCCCCCGCCGTGCATCTTGAGTGCGCGGATGGTGGTTGTCAAAACAGACACATGGGGTTTCAAACCGCTGTATCGGCATTTTACGTTCCAGAACTTCTCAAAGCCGATGTCAGCTGCAAAACCGCTCTCGGTGACATGGTAGTCAAACATCTTGAGCCCTATGCGGTCTGCAATAATGGAAGACTGGCCCACGGCGATGTTGGCAAACGGTCCGGCATGGACCATGCAAGGTTGGTATTCCGCGGTACACATGAGCGTGGGGTTGATGGTATTGCGCATCCAGGCGGTCATCGCACCACCCACTTCCAAGTCACCGGTGGTTACAGGATTACCGCTCTTGTCAAAGGCCACTGTGATGTGGTTGAGCTTTTCCCGCAGATCGGCCAGATCCCTGACAATGGAGAGGATGGCCATACATTCGGAACTCACAGCAATGCCGAACTTGGACTGCATCATGAATCCGTCCATGCGGCCACCAATGCCTATGATAATATTTCTCAAAGCCTGGGCACAATAGTCCATGACCCAGCCCATTTCCACGCGAGTGGGATCGATATTGAGACGACGCATGCCGGTCAGTCTTTGCAGTTTCTCGTCATCGTAGTTGCGCTCGTGTTGCATACGTGCGGTAAGAGCCACCATAGCCAAGTTGTGTGCATTCATGATGTCATTGATATCACCGGTGAGGCCCAGGGAAAACTCAGTCATAGGAATAAGGAGCGCCCTGCCGCCTCCGGCCGCGGTTCCCTTAACGTTCATGGTGGGGCCGCCTGAGGGCTGCCTAAGAGCCCCGCCCACGCTTACACCACGCTTACCAAGACCCTCCATCAAACCACATGAGGTGGTGCTTTTCCCTTCCCCCAGCGGAGTCGGCGTGATGGCGGTAACCTCAATGTACTTTCCATCGGGTCTGTCTTTCAGGCGGTTTATGATTTTCAGAAAATCAAGCTTGGCCAGCCTGCCCATGGGAATGACTTCATCTTTTTCAAGACCCAGTTTCTCTCTCCACTCCTCTGGTGTAGGCATATTTTTTTCCGCTTCTTCGGAAATCTGCCAGTCCTGGTACTTGGTTGGATCAAGAGCCATGGAAATCCTCCTCTTGTTTTATTTGGTCTCTCCTGTCCAAGGCCTTTCGAACAACCATGTTCAACTGCTCCGGGGAAAAAGGCTTGGTCAGGTAGCTCAAGGCTCGGTGTTTTAGAATGATCTCTTTCTCCAAATCGATAGAGGTGTTGCCTGTGACCACGATCTTGACAATTTCTGGATCGATCTCATTCAATCGATCCATGACCTCTAAACCAGAGGCCCCCGGCATATCGAGATCCACCAAGACGATGTCGGGCCCTATTTCTGAGGCCTTGGCTAGGCCGACTTCTCCGTTCATGGCCGTTTCTACCCAATATCCCGCCTTGGTCAAAACCTGACAACAGGAATCTCTCATGCATTCTTCGTCGTCAATAATCAATATGCGCTTGCCTTTGCCTGGAAAGGACATGGTTGACTCTCGGATGGCGCAAAAGCTTCAATCCTTTAGTATAACCAAATAAGATTATACCAATTTCGTGCCAACCATGACCGGAAGATTCTTTCTGTCAAAGAACGTTATAATATCAAAATATTACGACTAATATTGCAATCCTAAACCTCGCGCGTTTTGTATACGAGAAGCAATGGGCGGGGAATTTTACCCCAGCAGCGGTTCAAAATGCCCCGCCATGGCCACAAGGCTTTTCCGGTGAAGTCCTCAATTGAAAATCTAAAATGCTAAATGCTAAGCGAAAGCCTCAAAATATTGATTTGTATTCATCCATAAACAACCTGTAAAAGAATGGGTACGAAATAAGTTCCCAATTCATCAGTGAGGTTTTTTTCGATAAGCGAGGCCGAAAACAGGCTATGGACAATAGGCCATGGGAAACAGAAACTTGCCCCTTGCCTCTGGCCCCTCGCCTCAACAGAGTACACTTCCCTGGTGGAATAGCGTTGAATTCCACAGGGGCGGCAGACGAAAATTTGCGGAAAATGCTGTCCATTCGGAAAAAGAACTATGTATGGATGGAAACGACTTTGCTTTCACAACTTAACTTACTCATGAGAACATAATATTGTTTGCAAAAAAGCCGTGAGGGGAGATCTTTTTTTGAGGTCAGGTCACTGATATGACCTGACAGGCACAACAACGGCACAAAATTCGGCATGCCGTCCTGACCCACTTACAAACCGGCTTGGCAGCTTGTATGCCACATGGACGTGTGCCTGGTTGAATACGATTGATGCCATTTGCCATTAACAAGCAGGATGAGATTGACCTGACTCAAAAAAAGATCTCCCCTCACGGCTCTCAAAAAATAGCCTCTTCAGCTATTTGGGCAACAGCCTTGTCTAGATGTAAACGATTAGATGCGCTCCTTAGTATAAGGATTATAAGTATAATTGTTACATTAGGGGCCTTATACCAGACAATTGTAGAAATTTCCAATGAAACTTTGAAGCTGACAAAGTCTCGACCAACTTTCTTCTGTCCCTTGACAGGTCTTTTGTTTGTCGAGTACGATATTTTTTACATAGAAGCAAGAAGAAGGGCTTAAAAAGATGCCGAGACTGACGATTAAGGTGGCGGAAGAAACCCTGCGGAAAGCGGTACACAAATTAGACAAGCGGGTCCAGCTCATCGCTGTCAACCAAACCAAGAAAAAGGATGCATACCGTGTGACTCTCCTCAAAGATGGAAAAACCGGAAGTGCCGCGATCAATAAAGATCTCATTAGAGATTACCTTGCCGGAGAAGGGAAGGGAAAGGAACTGAGGAGAGCATTGGGAAAAGCAGTCAGCCATTTGAGTATAAAGTTCAGGAAATAGTTATTGTCACCTAGGGAGCCTTTCCATTTCGGATTTCAGATCGTGAAATTAGAGATGTGGGATATGCGATTTGCGATATAGCACCACCCCCTCGCCCATCGCACATCACGTTTATCCAAATTTAGCTCACGTTAGGCACTTTCAATGAGTCCTTCATGACCCTTTTTTTTGCCCTTGTTGTATCTGTATTTCTCGTTGTCGTAGCCCTTCAGTATGTGCTCATCCGTGTCATACTTCCCCCGGGGCTTTCCAGCACGGCAAAAATCGTCATCTCAGTTTTTTTCGCGCTCAGCATGAACACCGTCCCCCTCTTGTATATGAGAACAGACCCCATTTTGGATCAACTTCCCGCATGGCATCGGGAGCTTATCGTCTTTCCCTATGCCATCCTTATGGTTGCATCGGCTTTTTCGGGTTTGCTCCTTTTAATCGTGTTACTTGCAAGATCAACATTGCCTAAACCGCGACTCCGGTTTGACGCGTCTAAGCGAACTTTTGTCGGAAATGCTGCGAGAACACTGACAGGCATTTCTGTAGGTGTGTTGGCCTATGGTGCTTATTATGAGAATAAGGCCCCTGAAATATCCAGGATGACCCTATCCTATAGCGGGCTTCACCCCGACCTTTGCGGGTTCAGGCTTGTCCACATCACAGATATTCACGCAGGGCCGTTGATATCATTTGAAACCATAGCCACGGTCATATCCAGGGCCAACGCCCTCAAACCGGATCTCGTTGTCCTCACGGGCGACTACGTAAACCACAACCCTGCCTATATTCATGGTTGCCTTGGACTCCTTGACGACCTCAAAGCGCCCGCTGGGGTCTTTGGTGTATACGGAAACCACGATTACTACACAGGTATAGATGCTATGAGAGATGGTTTTTTAAAAACCCGGATATCCATGCTGAGTGACAGCCGGAGTGCCCCAAGGGGACTGGAAGGCATTTTGAATATCATAGGTATTGAGGACCCGGTTTCAAACTGGGCAACAGATGCACATTTTAAAGACTTGGGCACCATTTTCAGGCTTGGTGACCCAAATCAATTCAATCTCCTCCTTTCTCACAGACCGGGGATATTCAGGGCATCCAAGGATTGGAATATTCAACTAATCCTGGCAGGTCATACTCACGGCGGGCAGGTTATTGTCCCGGGGGTAGGGGACCGGGGACTTTCCCTTGCAGGCCTTTTTTTCACTTATACCCATGGCCTTTATGAATCGGACAAAAATCCCGAGACGCGCATGTATGTAAACAGGGGCATAGGCACAATTATCGCCCCTGTCAGGCTCTGTTGCAAACCCGAAATCGTTGAGGTTACCCTGGCAAGAGCCTGAGGTTTAAGAGATTGCATATTTGCTGGCTACCAATGACCAGTGACAAGTGCATTGTGGTGATTTGGGCAACAGCCTGCGGAGACATGACCAACTGAAAGTGTAATGAGGTGCCTTGGTACTCCCTATGCAGTGACTCCCGGGATTTGATACTTTTTTACCTTGAGTCTGAGTGTCTTGCGATCAATACCGAGCAATCGGGCAGCCTGACTCTTATTTCCCCCCGTGCGTTGAAGGACTTTTATAATGTGCAGGCGCTCCATATCCTCCAAGCGAAGTGGTTCTCTTGTGAGTACACTCGAAAGCACGGTATTGGAAAAGACAAGGTCCTGTGTAGAAATGGTCTTGTCTCGCGCAAAGACCACCAGCCGTTCCACGGTATTTTCCAGTTCCCGGACGTTGCCGGGCCAGCTATATTCCGTGAATGCCTTCATGGCGTTTGCAGAAAGAGCCTCAACCGTTTTTCCCTGAGTTTGGCTGAACGCCTTCAAAAAATGATTGACCAACAGGGGGATATCCTCTTTACGCTCCCGCAGAGGCGGCAGGTGTATGGAAACCACGTTAAGCCGAAAGAACAGGTCTTCACGAAATAGTCCCTCGGTTACAGCCCGTTGAAGATTCCGGTTCGTAGCCGATATGATACGGACATCCACCTTTACAACCTTGTGATCCCCAACTTTGGATATGCACTTTTCTTCCACGGCCTTGAGGAGTTTGGCCTGAATCTCCAGATTAATGTTAGATATCTCATCAAAGAACAGGGACCCACCATGTGCCATTTCAAACTTGCCGCGCTGCGTAGTCTCTGCGCCGGTAAATGCGCCCTTCACATAACCAAAGAGTTCGCTTTCAAATAAGCTCTTGACTAAAGAGCCGCAATCCACCGATATAAAAGGGTGCCTGCGCCGGTGACTCATCTCGTGGATTTTGCGAGCCACAAGGCCTTTGCCTGTGCCGCTTTCACCTTGAATCAAAACCGTGCTGTCTGTGGGCGCCACCATGGCGATCATCTCCTTGACCTTTGCCATGGAAGCGCTGCTACTGATTATGTCAGTACTGTGCCTCTCCTGTTTGAGGCTCTGTTTGAGATAAAGATTTTCGATGGTGAGCTGGCGGTTTTTTAGTACACGCTTCACCAAGTTAAGGAGCTCATCTGGCGTAAATGGCTTTGCAATAAAGTCAAAGGCACCGAGCTTGATGGCCCGAACAGCCGTTTTAACGGTACCGTATCCTGTAATGATGATGACAATGGCTTCAGGGTCCTGCGCTTTGATCTTGGCTAAGATGGCCAGGCCGTCTTCGTCAGGCATCTTCAGATCGAGCAGGATAAGATCAAATGACCACCTTTCAAGCAATCCCAGCGCCTCATGGCCACTTTTCGCCAGGGTTACGCTGTGACCATGCCGGCTAAGGGTCTGCTCGCAGGCATCCCGCATGAATGCATCATCGTCCACCACTAAAATGTTACAACTGGTTTCCATCGATTCTGGATCCGGCTAAGGATGGGGTTTCGTGTTCATTTTACCAAGAAGGACATAGTATTGTTTGCAACAAATCATGCAGCGATGTTTGCTGGCAGATGCTTAGATGTCAACGATTAGATGCTCCCATTAGCGACTTCGAGCCTTAGAATGTCTCTTCTCCTCATGAGGAATTCTTGCCGCTTTGGAAAGTCTACTTGTGATAGATAATTGGAAATGTCACGGGGTTACTTGTCAGGCATTAGGGTTGAATCTTCCTTGGCTACCGGTAAAAAGATAGTAAACGTAGAACCGTGCCCTCTACGACTCTCAACGGTGATGGTCCCGCCGTGCTGTTCCACAATACCATGACTGATTGACAACCCCAGACCGGTCCCCTTGCCTCGCTTCTTGGTCGTAAAGAAGGGTTCAAAGATCCTTCCTACGTTCTCTTCGGTAATCCCACTGCCTGTGTCTGAACAGTCAATCCGAACCCGGTTCGTATCGAGGGAAAATGCGGTGCGCAAGGTAAGCGTACCTATGCCTTCTATGGATTCTCCTGCGTTGACGATCAGGTTCACGAAGAGTTGTTCCAGCTTGTTCTCGTCCCCTGGAACCCTGGGAAGGGCTGGATCAAAATGGGTCTGAATCGAAACCCTTTTAAACAGGATATGGTCCTCCATGAATCCTATAACACTATGAAGAATCTCGTTGACATCAACCGGCCTCATCTCAAGTTTTTCCTGCTTTGAAAAATTGAGAAGGCCCCGCACAATCATTTTACATCGATGCGCTAGCTTGTTGATCTTGACCACATTTTCCCAACATGGATCTCCTTCTGGTATATCGTCTAAAAGAAGGTGGCTGTACATCAAGATGCCACCAAGCGGGGTATTTAATTCATGGGCAATCTCGCTGGCCAGCCTGCCGGCGGCCTTCAGCCGCTCGACAGAAAGGAGTTCCTGTTGACGTTTGGAAGATCCCATTATCCTGCTCAGAATCTATTGTCGCCCTTTATATGATGATAAATAAAGACGTTAGACAGATATTACATCGATGTTCATTAGTAAAGGAATTTTTCGTCTATAACCGGCTTTCTCGGAGCCCAAACCAGATACTGGAACCGCACTTATAGCATATAGACTCCCACTTACAAAAGGAAGCATCTAATCGTTTACATCTAAACAGGCTGTTGTCCAAACAGCCATATATCTGCCAGCAAACATTGCTGCATGATTTGTTGCAAATAATATTATGCTTTCCTTCGTATCTGCTGACTGCTAAACGCTTACGATAGGTCTGCGGCTTCTTGGGCATTGCTCAGAACAATCAGGAATCTTTCGATATCAAAGTCAGGGAGTCGGTATTTTTTTACGGTAACAATAAGGCTCTCAGCCTTGATCCTCGAACGTGCGGCTTCAAGCTCGCTCTCTACGGCCCTTCCCTTCATGGCAATCATGATACCTGGCCGACGGAGTAGGGGAATTGCCTGGTCCAGAAATGTGTCCAGCTTTGAAACAGCCTTGGATACAATGATATCATACGACCTTACTTCGGGCTGAGGCTCTCCTATGAGTCCTTCAGCACGGATATGTCGGGCCTCGATATCTTTGAGATGAAGCGTTCTTATGACATGCTTCAGGAAGTTGACCTTCTTCCTTGAGGCATCGATCAGCGTGAGGTCAAGGTCTGGCCGTATAATTTTTAGGGGAATGCCCGGAAACCCGCCTCCAGAACCGATGTCTAGGACCCGCAATCCTGGCGGAAGTAAAGGGGAGAGTGGCAGGGTATCCAGAAACTGTTTTACGGCCATTTCCACGGGGTCTGTGATGGCAGTCAGGTTGGTGGTTCGATTCCATATCATAAGCTCTCTGGCATGGATGGCAAACCGGGCGATTTGCGCTTGCTCCAGGCACATGCCCATGGCCCTTGCCCCCTTATCAAGGATGTCAGCCCATTGGGCTGACTCAAAATCGATGTCTCTTGCAAGTTCAACAATGGTGGCACCCCAACCCCCTGCATCGTACGGGGCATCTGAAAAGGAGGCCACCACAGGGAGATCCTTGAGCAAACCGCGAACCCGATCTTTCAGAAATCCCTTGCCTTTACCGTGGATAATCCTTACAGAACAAATGCCAGCCTTGCGGCAGGCATTCAGATACTCTTTTAGCAGGCCGGGTATGTCCCTGGGAGCAAATGTATGAAGATCCAGAACATCTTCGATCGGGATCTTTACAGGTTCTCTATCGTTCGCGTTGTCCGGGCTTTTCTGCATGGATTCTGAGGATACGCTTTTTTTGGCCAAAAATGCAAGTATCTCCCCTTCACAGATGAAAAGGCAAAATCAAGAGCGCCAGATGATCCTGCTCGGCGCCCATTTTTCCATAGCAGGCGGCCTCCACAAAGCCCTATTTACCGCCCATGATTACGGGTGTACCGCCCTGCAGATCTTCACGAAAAACGCCAGTACCTGGAAGGAAAGGACGCTGACTGACCAGAATATTGAGCAGTTTAATGCAGCAAGAGAGCAAACCGGCATCAGGTCAATCTGCTCCCACACCGCCTACCTGATCAACCTGGCCTCACCTGAGTCCCGCAAATATCAGAGATCTATGAAAGCCCTAAAAGATGAACTTATACGCTCATCTTTGTTGCGTATTCCCTATGTAATCATGCACCCGGGCTCCCACATGGGAATGGGTGAGGAAAAGGGCTTGCGCCAGATTGCCCAGGGAATCAACCAGATATTTGACCGCACACCCCACATAACCTCTCGGCTTTTGCTCGAGACGACAGCTGGCCAGGGATCGAATTTGGGCTATACCTTCGAACACCTGGCTGCTATCTCAGACATGGTTGAGGCCAGAGAAAGGATCGGGTTTTGTTTGGACACCTGTCACGTATTTGCAGCAGGCTATGATCTGCGTACGAAAACGGCTTACCAGGAAACCATGGCGGCCTTTGACAGAGTCGTAGGTCTTGAACGCCTCTGTGTAATTCACCTCAATGATGCGAAGAAAGGGCTTGGGAGCCGAGTCGATCGACACGAACACATTGGTGAGGGAGCGATCGGCATTGATGCGTTCCGGTTCATCATGAACGATCCGCGATTCAATGGCCTTCCCATGATCCTGGAGACCCCAAAGGAAAAAGGGCCAGTGGACTACGACCGCCTAAATTTAGAACGGCTCAGGGACCTCATCGTCGACTGATATAAATCCTGAGCAGAAGCACGCCACATTCGGCCACAGCTTGGCGATTATCTCCCTTTCCAGGTCGGTCTCCGCTTCTCCAAAAAGGCAGAAAGCCCCTCCTTGGCATCCTCAGCAAAAAGATTGGTGACAATGACCTGCTTGGCATAATCGTAGGCCTGGAAGTCAGCCAGGTTGACCTGGGTGTAAAAGGCCTCCTTGCCTATGCTCACGGTAAGGGGACTGGCCTCGGCGATCCTTTCGGCCAGGGCTCGGGTCTCTGCGGCCAGTTGATCGGCAGGTACGACTTTATTGATTAAGCCATATTGTTCTGCCTCCCGTGCTGAAATCATACGGCCGGTGAGGAGCATCTCGAGGGCTCGTTTTCTACCTATAGCCCTCACAAGGGGAACGCCAGGCGTGGTACAAAAGAGACCGATTTTTACACCGGGCGTTCCAAAAAGCGTGCCCTCCTCAGCCACAGCCAAATCACAGGCGGCCACCAGCTGACAACCGGCTGCTGTGGCCACACCATGAACCTGCGCAATGACCGGCTGCGGTAAGCGTTGGATCTTCTCCATGACCTCGATGCACGTGTCAAAAATCGTCTTGTAATCGGTCATTTCGCGATTCACCAGTTGCGATATGTCATGACCCGCAGAAAAGACTTTCCCCTCACCTTTTATGATGACAACCCTTACATCATCCTTCTGACCTATGCTTGTGAGCAAGTCCCTCAACGCCTCTAGTAATTCGAGAGACAGGGCATTTCTTTTTTCCGGTCGGTTCAGTGTAATAGTCCCGATGGCACCCGCCACATCAAATTTCAAAAACTCATCGTTCATGTTTTCCTCCCTATTTATTGCCCATTCATAAATAACCTGTGAGCAGAACACCGCTCATCAGGGAAAAAGCGATTTATGGATGGAGATGAATGCCTTCTTGAGATGAATACCAAGGCGGCCATGGGGGGGAGGGGTTTTTCGAAAAAGCTGTGATACCGTGGACCTGGCAAGATGCTTCGATCATGCTCGATGAATATCACGGCTTTTGAGAAAAACTCCCTCCTTACCCATAAAGGTCTTACAACATAATTTGGGTTAACACCTTCTTGTGATGAATACTAGCGCAGCCATGGGAAGCACAGGATACTTCCTTTGGAGAAGGATCGGTTTCCCTTTATCTTCATCTAAGATATCTTCGGGGGAAGGCTTACCCGTATCTACGACACGAAACCACGCCCTGCCTTCTTGGGGCCGCGGTATCTCAAAGCTGTGTTTCACCTGGTCCCCATTGAGGATCACTAAAAAATCGTCATCCTCTTCGTCCTGGGCAAGTTCTGATCCATCCAGCATGAACGCAAGCACCCTGGAATCTTCAGACCAGTCCGGCTTGCCCACCTCAAGCCCATGCCAGCTAACATCAGGATAGTTGTCTCCGTTTCTGTCCTCTCCGGTCAAAAAACGGGATCTGCGAAATACAGGGTGCTGATTTCTCAGGGCGATCATTTTACGGAAAAACCTCAGCAAACCGGCATTCTCTTCTGTAAGGTGCCAGTCGATCCAGCTTATTGGATTGTCCTGGCAGTACGGATTGTTGTTCCCCTGCTGGGTTCGACCAAACTCGTCTCCGGCCAGGATCATAGGAACACCGTGAGAAACCATAAGGATGGTTACAAATGTCTTGATGCGGCGCAACCTGAGTTCATTGACTAAATTGTTATCCGTAGGCCCCTCAACACCGCTATTGGAGCTAAAGTTTTGGTCATTCCCGTCCTGGTTATCTTCACCATTCTCATCATTATGCTTGTGCTCATACGATACCAGGTCATAAAGGGTAAACCCATCATGACAGGTTATGTAATTAATGCTATTATAAGGATGACGGCCGCTTGCCTGATAGAGATCAGAGCTGCCTCCAATGCGGGTAGCCAGCACAGGCACCATCCCTTTGTCCCCCCGGACAAAACGCCTGACATCGTCCCTATAGTGTGAGTTCCATTCTGCCCAACGCCCGGGGAACCCCCCAACTTGATTGACCTGTGTGTCCCATGCCTCGGCGATGATCTTGGTATGGGCAAGAACCGGGTCTTGTTCTATAGCATCAACGATTGAAGGGCCCGGGAGCAGTTCGCCCTTGTGATCCCTGCGCAGAATCGTGGCCAGATCAAAACGAAACCCATCCACATGCATCTCGACGACCCAGTACCGGAGGCAGTCCAGAATAAAGGCCTGAACCACAGGATGATTGCAGTTGACCGTGTTGCCACAGCCCGAAAGATTCAGATAATCCTTTGATTCCGGCGCCAATGCATAATAAATCGTATTATCCAGTCCGCGGAAGCTTATGACCGGCCCCTCTGAGTCACCCTCTGCTGTATGATTGAATACGACATCAATGATTACTTCCAGACCGGCACGGTGAAAGGCCTTGACCATCTCCTTGAATTCTTTGACCTGGTTTCCATCCCAACCATTTGAGCCATAAGAAGCCTTTGGAACGAAGAACGCCATGGTGCTATAGCCCCAAAAATTTTTCAACTGTTCTCCGGTCTTGGGGTTGACCCGCTTGTTTTCCAGTTCATTGAATTCAAAGACAGGCATCAGTTCCACGGCTGTAACGCCCAGAGACTTTATGTAGGGAATCTTTTCAATCAAGCCTCTATACGTGCCGCGGTTTACCACACCTGAAGACTTATCAATCGTATATCCCCGCACATGGAGTTCATAGATAACGCTGTCTTTCAGGGGCAAATTCAGCGGACGATCGCCTTCCCAGTCAAAATCATCCGTAACAATACAACAGCGTCGATGAAAGGGGGCTTCCTGATCTGCCTGAAACCCATCACTTGAGTCGCCTCCCCAGGTCTCCCCACCCTCTAAGGCCCGGGCATAGGGGTCGAGGAGGATATTCTCTCGGTTAAACCAATGTCCTTTCCCCTTGGGGTCAAAGGGGCCATCAACTCGGTACCCGTAGCGCAGGGAGGTGTCCATACCGACGACAAGGATATGCCATATATCACCGGTCCTGTTGATTTTAGGGTCCAGGGTCATTTCGGCTATGGGCTGGCCCTGCCCCTTCTTAAATAGAACCAGGCTAAGGGATGTGGCATCTCGAGAAACAACCGCGAAATTCACGCCCTCTGGCGTGATGGTGGCACCAAGGGGCAGAGGCTGACCAGGTTTACAGCTCCACGTTTTCGAGTTTCTCCAACTTTCGACACTCACCTTATGCCTTTGTCTCCCTCAAAGTCTTCTTGACGACCGCAGCGGCATCAAGTACCAGGCTCAAGAGCGCGGGGACCAGGAAGATGGTAAAGACCGTGGATACCAAGAGACCGCCCACCACCACGCCTCCAAGGCCCCGGTAGAACTCGGATCCCGCCCCCGGGGTAAGTACCAAGGGGAGCATGCCGAAAACGCTGGTCACGGCACTCATATATATGGGTCTGATACGCGTGCGGACCGATTCCCGAATGGCCTCCCGTGGCCCCATGTTCCTGTCACGGATATTGTTAAGGGTCTGATGTACAATAAGGATCGCGTTGTTGACAACGATTCCAACCAAGATCACAAAGCCTAGCATGGTGATGATATCCAGGGTCTGATAGGCAATAAAGACGTTTACCAGGAGGAGTCCAATAAACCCGCCGGCTGCAGCCAGCGGTACACTGAACATAATAATGAAGGGATATAGGAAGTTCTCAAAGAGGGCGGACATCAAAAGGTAGCTTATCACAATGGCCAGGATGAAGTTCCACTGAAGGGCGCGCCTTGTGCGTGTCAAGTCGTCTGCCGTCCCGCTCA
This sequence comes from Deltaproteobacteria bacterium, assembly GCA_003647275.1. Lineage (GTDB taxonomy): Bacteria > Desulfobacterota > Desulfobacteria > Desulfobacterales. The sequence continues at coordinate 28,621 of QMMN01000006.1, read as the reverse complement.
ACTCAATCCGGTAGAGGCTTCCAAGCTCCCCGCTGGCTTTAATCGGTCCAACGACCTCGTCCCTTATTGTTGCCATGGCGGTTTCTAAGGGGACCTTCCTTGGGGGGATGACCTGGATCGTAATGGCCCGTTCTGAATCGATGTGGTTGATCTGTGTAGGTCCCTCTTCTAGGTGAATCGCGGCAATAGACCCGAGGGTGACCCTTTCCCCTCTGGGAGTTTGAATCTGGAAGTTGGCCAGCTCTTGTGTCCGCTTGAGCTCGGCCTCATCTGCCTTCACGACCAGGTCAATTTCATTGCCATGGAGCCGATAATTGCTCGCCTTGACACCGTCCACAAGGGCATCCACAGTTCTGCCAAGGTCAGCAGTCGTCATCCCCAGACGGCTCAGTCGATCCCGGTTCGGGATGACCCGCATTTCAGGGTTCCCCAGATCCAGGCTTGGGATGGGGCGTATCTGGGCATTGGGAATGAGTTGGGCGACCTGTCCGTATATCCGACGCCCGAACATAATCAGTCGCTCCAAATCCGGACCCTTGATTTCTATCCCGATGGATCTCCCTGCGCCAATGCCGCGAGAAAACAGGCTTGGCTGCTGGACAATGGCAATCATGCCAGGGATTTTTCTCAACGCGCCGTACACATAAGGAAGCAGTTCACGCGTTCTTTCCTGAACCTTTGAGATAATACCAAAAAAAGCCTGTTGCCCCCAGGCGACATAGAAGAAATTCTTTACCGAGGGGAGGTTTAATTCCTTGGCAACCTCACTCTCGCCCTCATGCGCTATCAGTGGAAGGACATTCTGCTCCACGGTCCTGGCAATTTTATTTAGCTCTTCGAGATTATATCCGGACGGAGGCAAAAGAATTCCGAATAGAAGTTCCCGATTTCCTTCTGGCAGGTACTCTGTTTTCGGCATCAGGAACCAGGCCATGCCGATGGCCAGCCCTGTCATCAAAACAGCCAATCCGAGGCGTGCTGCAACCCGACCGCACATCCAGTAAACGAGTCGCGTCACACCATTGGTAAACCCCGATGCCAGGCGATAGACGAACCACGACCGTTTGTGTGAGACCCCAGAGCGCTGGACCTTTCCAAGTATCTTGGAAGAAAGGGCCGGGATCACCGTAATAGATATCAACAAACTCAATGCCACAGCGCTACTGATGGCAATAGCAATGTCCCGAAAGAGCTGGCCCGCCTCTTCCTCAACAAAGATGACGGGGAGAAACACGGCAACCGTGGTCAGGGTACTGGCCAGCACCGCGCCCCAAACTTCAACGGTGCCGTCATAGGCAGCCTGCAAACGCGATTTCCCCATCTCACGGTGACGAAAGATATTTTCAAAGACGACAATGGAGTTGTCCACCACCATCCCGATGGCAAAACTCATCCCGGCCAGACTGACCACATTGATATTGCGGCCAAACAGGGTCATTAAAAGGAAAGTCCCGACCACACTTATTGGGATGGAAAGCGAGACAATCAAGGTGCTGGTAAAGTTTCGTAAAAAGACCAAAAGCACAATAATCGCCAGAGTGCCGCCTATCAAGATGTTTTGCTTCACCAGGCGAATCGCGTCATAAATATAGTTAGTCTCGTCATAGGCCTGGTCGATGTACAGTCTGCGATCCTTCAGAATCCCGTTGTTGAGTTCAGCGAGGGTCTCCTTTATCCTCTTCATAACGACCAAGACGTTCGAGCCGGTTTCCCGAACCACACTCATCACAATGGTCGGAATACCCTCATGCCGAACAACCACGTGGATATCTTCATAGCCCAGGGAAACGCGAGCAACGTCCCCGACGGTAATGGGAACCCCATTGACCCGCTTGATGATGACCCTGGCCACATCTTCCGGGGTTTTATATTCCCCCACTGTTCGGGCAATATACCGCCGTTTCCCCTCATCAAAGTCTCCAGCACTGATGTTTCTGTTTTCTACATCCAGGGCCCGCATAAGCTCCGGGATGGTAATGTTTCTGGCAGCTAAGGCTTCTGAATCAATGATCACTTGAAGTTCCCGCTCTTGTCCTCCGTAGATATTGGCTGAAGCCACACCGGGAATCCGCTCCAAGCGAGGTTTTACGTACTCGTCACAAAAATCGTATTCATGGCTCAGAACGCCCTTGTATCCGTCGAGGGCGCGGAGAATCAACCAGGCGATCGCCTTTTCATGCCGACCCCCTGACTTGATGATCGGCTTGTCCACGTTGTCTGGGTATTTTTTCACCTGGTCGAGCTTATTGGAAACCTTGAGCAGGGCTACATCCGGGTCTGTGCCGATTTCAAACATCAGGTTGATATAAGCCGAACCATCACTGCTTTCACTCTTCATCTTATCGAGCCCTTCCAAGTTTTTGAGCTCGTCCTCCTGTACATCGATGATCTCTCGTTCCACTTCCAAGGGGCTTGCACCCTGCCAGACGGTTTCCACCGAGATCTCTGGGATATCCACGTTGGGGGTCAGTTGAATGGGAATCCTGAAAAGCGAGATGAGGCCAAAGAGGACCAGCAGGATAACTCCCACAGTCACGGTAACAGGCTTCTTTATGGCAATATCAACAAGTTTCATGGGCAGGATATACTTCTTAGCTCATTCCAGAATCTGCACGGGCTGTCCTGGCTGCAGGCGCTCGTTGCCCCGAATGACCACATGGTCTCCCGGCTTAAGGGCGCCCTCAACTGCCACGTTGCCGTCGTAATAGCCAATGACCTGAACATGCACGGGTTGCGCCACACCGCTGGCTACAACGAACACCAACCGATTCGTCCCGGCCGTTACAATGGCATCCTTTGGCACCAGAAGAGCATTCTTTTTGGTGTGGAGGTTGAAACTTGCCCTCGCTTCCATCCCGCTTCTGATCTTCAAGCCGGGGTTGGCCAGTTTGACTCGTACCGGGAAAGTGCGGGTATCAGGGTCTCCTTCGGGAAGGATCGCGGAAATCTTACCCAAAAACGGTTCATTGGATGATATGCTTGTCACCAGGACCTGGACTGGGTCTTTCGGAAGAAGCTGTACAGCATACTGTTCGGGCACATCCACGGTGATCCGTATGTGCCCTAGATCAACAAGGGTTACAACCGGCCCGCCCACTGACATCCACTCCCCCACCTGGGTGTGCTCTTTGGCAACAAAACCCGCAAAAGGGGCAACGACTGTCTTTTTCTGGATGCCATCCTGAAGGAGCATGATTTCTGCCTCAGTTCGCAGGAATTCCTGCTCAAGGGATTGATATTGATACAAGGCCTCATCATATTTCCTCGCCGCAATGCTGTCAGTATCTTTGAGTTTGGTGTATCGTGCCAGTTCTTTTTCAGCAAAGTGCAAATTCGCCCGGACCTTTTCTCTGGCAGCGACCGCCGCCTTTAAGCGAAGTGTAAGGTCTGTTGCCCTGAGTCTCGCCAGGACATCCCCTTTTTCAACAAAGTCACCCTCGCAGACCGGAAACGCCTCCACCAATCCAGAGACCTCAGCGGCAATCGTGCTGCGGGCGATCGCCTCGGTGGTGCCAACCAAGATTATCTGGTTTGAAACCGTATCCTGAATAACCGGTGCAACCCGAACCGGAACTGGAGGCGGCCCATGGCCTTTTTTGCCATCGGACTGAGCGTGGGCAACTGAACTCACGAGCAAAACGATAAATACGGCTGCCCAAATATTGTACCCCTTTCCACCATTTCTACAACGTACGTGCCACATGACTCACCTATTCCAATCCTCTAATCCGCCATCCAAAATCCCTATCGCAGCGACCCCACATATCGGTCCCCCAAAAGATGGTTGGCAATGACCACTCGCTGGATCTCTGAAGTCCCTTCGTAGATAGTAAAAACGCGCGCATCCCTGTAAAAGCGCTCCACAGGATATTCCTTCGTGTAACCATACCCCCCATGGATTTGCAAAGCCTTGGCCGTAACGCGGTTTACCATCTCCGAGGCAAACAGTTTGGCCATAGAAGCTTCCATGGTGTATCTTTCGTCCCTGTCCTTCTTAGCTGCAGCAGATAAGGTCAACTGCCAGGCTGCCTCTATTTCGGTAGCCATATCGGCCAGCATCCAACGCAGGCCCTGAAATTTTGAAATCGGTTGGCCAAACTGTTCCCGCTCCCTGGCATAGGAAACAGCCGCATCCAGGGCAGCCTTGGCCACGCCTACCGACTGTGCGGCTATGCCGATACGGCCACTATCCAGGGAAGTCATGGCAATCTTAAAACCATCCCCCTCTTGCCCCAAGAGATTCCTGGCCGGGATACGGCAATTATCGAAAATAAGATCGGTCGTATCAGAGGCGCAGAGCCCCATCTTTTCCTCGGTCTTTCCTACCAAAAACCCCGGTGTTCCCTTCTCAATGATAAAGGCACTGATCCCTTTATGTCGTTTTGCCGGGTCTGTCTTGGCCGTAATGATGGTAACACCGGCATTCTTGCCCGATGTTATAAAACGCTTGGTGCCATTGATGATATAGTGATCTTGGTCACGGACGGCCGAGGTGGACTGGTTTACAGGATCCGATCCTGCATTTGGTTCGGTCATGGCAAAGGCCCCTATGACCTCGCCTCGGGCCAGCGGTTTCAGGTATGTTTGTTTCTGCTCTTCAGTGCCAAAACGATTAATGGTCTCACAAACGATCGAGTTGTGCACGGACATCACAACAGCCGTTGATGCGCAAGCATATGCGACCTCCTGAAGTGCCAAGGCATAACTCACCGTGTCTGCGCCCGCCCCATTGTATTCGGGGGGAATCATCATCCCCATGAGGCCTAGCTCGCCCATCTTTTTGAGGTTTCCCCTTGGAAATTCCTTGGTTCGGTCGCGCTCCATGGCCGTAGGGAGAAGAACCTCTCGGGCAAAGTCACGGACCATTGTCTGAATCATGAGTTGTTCATCAGTCAGCTGAAAAGACATAGGTTTCTCCGGTTCATTTATTGGTTCAATTTAGGTCACTTTAAGCATTTTAGCTCACTTTCCTCACTTACGGTGTATAAATGACCACCAAAAGCTCTGCCTTCTTCTTCCCTATATTTCTAAGCTTGTGCTTAATCCCAGAGTTAAAGTGCAAGGATTCGCTCGCCTTCAAGCGGTTCACGTGCTCTCCGACGGTCACCTCTATTTGTCCGGTCAACACATATACAAACTCCTCCCCTTCATGTTGGTACCCGACACCCTTATGATCCTTCATGGCATCAATCACCACGCGAAATGCTTTCAGATGTTTGTTTTCCGCACCCGGTGTCAGGGTCGTATAAGCATAATTCTCCGTGCGCTTCGTGTAAGCCTTGGCCCGTCTTTCAACCGTAGACGCTTGTTCCCTGAGCAACAGCCCTGAATCGATCTCCAGGGCCCGAGATATTTGCAGTAGGGTTCCGACAGGGGGTATGACCTCGCCAGATTCGATCTTTTTTAAATAATCGATACGACAGCCGGTCTCGTTAGCCACCTGGTTCAGGGTAAACTTTTTTTTCTGCCTGACTTTCTTGATCTTTTCCCCTACGGGGACCGAGTCGGAAACCTTTTTTCTCGGCATAGGAACCTCCTTGAAAAACGCTAAGAAGTGCCCAAAGTAACTAAAATGCCTAAATGAGCTAAAGTTGATGGTTCAAATGAACTTTTGTAAAACTGTCTCCAGTTGTTCCTTTAACCTTACAACTGGTTTCAAAACCTTTTTTCGAGCCAATTTTGACCATTTTGTAAGAAGTCCTTAGCGAAATGAAGCGTAAAAAATTGTAACTGTTTGAGGGCGTTAGCCCGAGTTTTACAATTTTAGCGAAACGAGCTTAGAACTTCTCAAAATGGTCAAACAAGCGAGAGGAAGGTTTTGAAACCGCTTCTAGGCACCTAAAGTGCGCTATCGCTCACTTTAGGCACTTGTTAATTCTTTCTGCCATGATCTGATCACCCAGGGTAAAGGGATCAATCCTTTTGTCAACAAGATCATCGATCATGGATTCAAACGCCTCAGAATTTTTAAGCCGGTAGACAACCTCAGCCACAAACTTCTCCCGAATGGTATCTATCAATTCGCGAAAGGCCTTCTGCCTCAAGTGTTCCCTCAGGCGAGCCCCGCCATGCCCAAACAAGAACACCTTGTGCGCCTCAATCTCAGACAACAGTTCTGCCACACCCTTGTTGGAAATCGCCTCAGTGGCCACGATAGGCGGTCGCCACACCTCCTCAGCATTACCCTGGGCATTATTCATATCAAGCATAACCCGCAGATCATTCATTGTCTTTTCAAGCCCCTCCCGGTCTGCCTTGTTGACGACAAAGATGTCAGCCACTTCGAGAATTCCCGCCTTAATGGCCTGGATGTCGTCTCCCATACCAGGGATCAGCACAATAATCGTTGTGTGTGCCGTGGTCACAATATCCACTTCATCCTGGCCCACACCCACAGTCTCCACAAGGATGATGTCTTTACCCATAGCATCCAGGACGTCGATGACGCTACGAGTGGAACGGGTCAACCCTCCAAAATGGCCGCGAGTGGCCAGACTCCTGATAAATACATCCGGATCGGTGCCATGGCGCTGCATCCGAATTCGATCTCCAAGTATAGCCCCACCAGAGAAGGGGCTGGTCGGGTCCACGGCAAGGACGCCAAGGCTTTTGCCGGCCTCCCGATAAGCTTGGATCATCTGATCCACCAAGGTGCTTTTTCCAACGCCGGGGAATCCACTGATCCCAACCACATATGCCCTGCCAGTATGAGGATAAAGGGCCTTTAAAACCTCTCTGGAGGAAGGAATGCCGTCATCAATATCCCGGATCAGCTTAGCGGCTGTCCGGATGTCTCCAGCAAGAATCTTCTCTACACGTTCCATGAACTGAACCTGTCCTCACAGGGCCAATTCCAGGCCCTCGTAAGCCATGATCACTTTGCAGATCTTGTCTGACTTCTGTAGTTCTACATACTTGCGAGTCCTTTGAAGGATATCCCATAAGGTATGATCATCATGTGTGGGCTCATGATGAAACAGGACCAAGGTCTCAACTCCGGCCTCCAGGGCTATATCCACACCTGTCAGGGAGGAACTGTGCCCCCAGTCTTCTTTTTCCATAGCCTCCTTGAGGGTATATTGTGCATCAAATACCAGAGCCTTTGCTTGAGAAAAGAAGCTTATGTACTTTTCCATGTTCGATCCCGAAAGATTGGTGAACGTTGTATCCGTGGCATACACAAATGCGCTGTCTTGTTGTTTAGCCCGGTAGCCGAAAGACCCACCAGGGTGGTTCAACTTGATGTTTGTAACGTCCACATGACCGATAGCCACGTTTTCCCCTTCTGAAAGTGTAATAAACTCAATATCTGCGTGCATACCCTTGAGTGGAACCGGGAAATACGGAGCCTCCTGCTGCATAGAAAAACGTGCCTCTATGTTGGGATGAGGGCTGTAGATAACGATTCGGTTTCCCGGCACGTATGCTGGAAGGAAAAAGGGGAACCCCTGTATATGATCCCAATGGGTGTGACTCAAAAATAAATGGACTGTTCCGGCCCCCTGGCCGAATTTGCCATCCATAAGGTGTAGGCCGAGCGACCTTATACCCGAGCCCGCATCAAAGATGATCGTGGTATCCTCGGCGTGCAGATCAATGCATGAGGTGTTACCGCCATATGTTCCCTTTATGTGCAAGGGCAGTTTTTCTACATAATGTTCTGCTGCACGCTCGTCCCCAATGTCACGATCAGACGCGCTTTTAAGGGCCCACAGGATCTTTTCTTTGACCTGCTGAGGGCTCAAGGGCGTTGGGACAGAACCACGTACCCCCCAGAACCTGACAATCATATCCCCTCCCTTTTTCTATCCACTCGTCTCCGCACGGCCTTCTTAAGACCAAACCATCAAATAGAATGTATCTGTATCATATCTCACAAACTCTATAAGTAATGGAACAGTCGAGCTTTGTTGAATATCTTTTACAAAAGAGCCTTTTCTGGGGCATCACAATGGTCACGTATCGAATGTCCGTGCTTTCCATGACTCAATGATTCGGCTTGTGCAGTTTTTTTTAATTGGGGAAAAATCCTAAAATTTAACTTTTATCAGACTTCTCGATCTCTATCAACATCCGATTGGACCTTCCCAAAAATGTGAGGTCATTGAAAAGTGGGCATATCTCCAGCCATAATATAATGGATTGACATGGCCACCAATGTTTAATAAGGGTTTCATCACACCCTGTTCTCAAACCGAAAACCAGGAAACAGTCTGGAAGCTATGGCTTCCTTCAAACCGGCATATATAGAAACATACAACCGAGGGCGCCTGAAGGAAAAAATCACCAGGGCTTATGAAATCCTGAAGGCCTGTACCCTGTGTCCCAGGGCATGTGGCGTGGACCGGCTCTCGGATGAAAAGGGAATCTGCCAGACAGGCGAACATGCCATTGTCTCTAGTTACAGCCCACACTTTGGAGAAGAGAGCCCCCTGGTCGGAAATAATGGCTCGGGGACTATATTCTTTTCCCGCTGTAACCTCCTGTGTATTTTCTGCCAGAACTACGATATCAGCCACGAAGGCGAAGGCGTTCCCTTCTCTTCGGAAGAGCTCGCAAAAGCGATGCTGTCTCTCCAGGACAGGGGCTGCCCTAACATAAACTTTGTCACGCCCAGCCACGTTGTGCCTCAGATTTTGGCTGCGCTTGACTATGCCATTGAAGAAGGGCTCAGGATCCCTCTGGTTTACAATACCAGCGGCTACGACAAATCCGAGACCCTGGCTATTTTAGACGGGGTATTTGATATCTACATGCCTGACTTCAAGTTCTGGAATCCCAAGGTGGCTGAGGAACTCTGCGATGCAACAGATTACCCTGAAGTAGCCCGGGAGGCCCTGAAAGAGATGCACCGTCAGGTGGGAGACCTTGTAATGGATGAGCATGGGATTGCCCAGAAAGGCCTCCTGATCCGTCACTTGGTGCTTCCTGAGGAGCTGGCAGGGACCCGACAGGTCATGCGTTTCTTGGCCAGAGAAATCTCGCCCAACAGCTATGTAAATATTATGGCACAGTATCGGCCGTGCGGTCGGGCCTCTGAAATAGCGGCCCTGAAGCGCCCCATAACTGAGGAAGAATACCAGGAGGCGATTCACATGGCCCATAAAGAGGGGATCACCCGGCTGGACGAGCGGAAGCGGGTCTTTATGTTTCAATGGATGTAACGAAAAAAATATTTGCTGTTGGGGACATACACGGCTGCTTTGATAAATTAGTCTCTTTGATGCAAATGTTAGAGATAGACTGGGACAAAGATGTCCTTGTCTTTATAGGAGATTATATCGACCGCGGCCCTCATTCAAAGGAGGTGGTCGAATATCTCATTGATCTATCCCGGAGACAAAGTCGTGTAATTTTTTTGAAAGGAAATCACGAACTCATGCTCCAGCACTATCTGAGTGGAATTAACAGGTTCAGATTCCTGGCCAACGGCGGGCAGGCGACCTTGGATAGCTATTTGAAGGACAGTGGGCCTGCCGGAGCCAGCCTTATACCGACGACGCATCTTGACTTTTTTGACAGTCTCCGTCTTTATTATGAAACGGATCAATATATCTTTGTCCACGCGGGCCTAAAGGCGAACATACCCCTTGAAGAACAGGATGAATGGGATATGCTCTGGATACGAGATGAATTTATTTATTCTGATTTTGATTTTGGAAAGTGTGTCATCTTTGGCCACACACCTTTCCATGAACCACACGTTCTTGATAACAAGATCGGCATCGATACTGGTGCCGTATACGGCAACAAGCTGACCTGTGTTGAGCTGCCGGCCGTAAAGTTTTTCAGCGTATAGCCCCGGAGTGAAAATCGGTGTCCGCTGGTCATCGTTCACCATTGGGGGGCAGGAAAACCGCTTTTCTTACCCCCTTGAACGCCTACATTCGTTATCCAGACACGAAGTAAAGTTTACGCTAAATCGATTCGCGATTCATGATAAACTTGAGTAACAAGGGAGGGACCGGTTATGGAAGTGCACGATGTCGCTAAAAACATCACTTGGTTGGGACACGATGGGTTTCTCATTAAGGGAGGCGGTAAGACCATCGTCATCGACCCTTTTCAGATCAAGCAATGCGAGCCCGCAGATATTATCTTGATTACGCACGAGCACTATGATCACTGCTCGCCAGAGGATATTAAGATGATTCAGAAGCCTTCCACTGTGATCGTAACTGAGGCCAATTCGGCCAGCAAACTCTCTGGAGATGTTCGGGTGGTGCGACCAGGAGACCACCTGACGGTTTCGGGAATCCCGGTTGAAGCGGTGCCGGCTTACAACACAAACAAGAGTTTTCATCCGAAACAAAATGGCTGGCTGGGATTTATCGTCACAGTAGACGGCGTGAGGATTTATCATGCAGGTGATACCGATCTGATACCCGAAATGGGTTCCTTCAAGGTAGATATTGCACTCCTTCCGGTATCCGGGACGTATGTCATGACCGCTGATGAGGCCGTAGAAGCCGCTAAGATAATCAAGCCTAAGCTCGTCATTCCCATGCATTACGGTGCCATCGTAGGTTCTCCAGACGATGCCCGGCGGTTCTCCGATGCCCTGGCTGGAATCTGTGAAGGGATGGTGTTAAACTCATGAAAAGGGTTCTCATCTTCAGCTTATTGCTACTTGTGCTGTGGGTTGGCACGGCCAGTGCCGAACGACTCAGTGTGGCCGTGAATAAGGCCAATGTGCGGTCCGGTCCCGGGACAAACCATGCAATTCTGTGGTCTGCCGGAAAATATTATCCTGTTGACATCATTAAGAAAGATAAAAGCTGGTGCCAGATTCGTGACTTTGAAAATGACATAGGCTGGATTTACCGGCCGCTACTCAAAAAGATCCCTGCGGTTATTGTCACCGGTACCATTGTGAATGTTCGGGAGGGTCCGGGAACAAACTTCAGGGTTTTATTTCAAGCCGAAAAAGGGGTCAGTTTCAAACTTCTGGGAAGAAAAAAGGGCTGGCTTAAGGTCCAGCATGCAGATGGAGACATGGGATGGATTCACGCAAGCCTAGTATGGGGTCACTAACGCATGTGGTAGGCCAAAAAGCCATTCATAGGTGAGGAGGTTCTATTTCCCACATTCTAAAGCGGGCTAGGGATGAGGCAAAAAGGCATAAAAAAGAGCCCATAATGCGGCCACTTGGGGTGAGTCCGCATTTCACAAGGCCATGAACCTTCAAGGGAGATTTTTTTAATGCATTAGGGTGACGCCGTGCAGATCTCATCCAACCGGCGGTCATACATTTTTCCAATCCCATACTCCTGGCGCCTTAAGAACTTCTCTTTTGATGGGCCTATGATCTGCATCTCAGGGTGTTCCTTTTGAACTTCAAGGGCAATCTTCATCTCCTTTGTACAACCCGTACTAAACGTGGCATCTTTGCCCACCCACTCGGGGGGAATTCTGGTTTTCATAATCTGGAAGGCCTTCACAATATCATCGTACATTTGGAATCGCCATATGTCGATCAACCCACTTCGTTGAACAATTTCCCACATGTACATCAAGTCATCCGCATCCATCCCTGGCTCATAATGCTCTGATGGGTTGATAATAAAGGTGCTGGCAGACTGGTCTTTGAGGTACTGGGTGTAGGTCGACATGATTTTTTTTGCCATGGCCTCCTTGCCGGGGATAGAACCGATAATACCACTGTAGAATATGACTGTCATGGCCTTGCGTTTGGCTGCTTCCATCTGCGAGATGATCGCTTTTGCCTTCTTTTCGAGGTCCTTATGGGAAAACTTGATGACAGCAGGGTGCCTGGCCTTGTACCAAACTGAAGCTGAGCCGTCTTCATCTTTTGCAATGCTGTAGATGTCTTGGGTAAACCCAAAGTGGGCATCAAAAAAGCGCCGTCTTTGATCAGGCCCCTTGGAGATAACGCCGTCGACCTCCTTAAAGACCCGCGCAAAGGTTGTCGAGGCCAGCAAAAGGTTGAGGTTCTCACGGGTACCATCCGAGATGGCCATGATATCCTGATCGCTTTTGAAAACATTGACCAGCTCGTTCTTGCCCAAGGCCTTTTCCTTGATCAAGAGGGCACCTTCCAGTTCCCTGCAAAGCCTGTCGTCTTCCTGCGCATCATAAAAGTCCACCTTCGTAAACAAAGGGCCGTCTTTGAACGCAATGATGATCTTGTGCCCCAGTTGCGCCAGATATCGTATGATGGCTAAGTCCACAATCACCTGGCCTGCTTCATCGGCCAGCCACAGGATCTTCTTGGACTGCGTTTCACTTGAGGCATCGTCACCCTTGCGAACTTCCAGGAAATCCCAGAGCCGATCGATACCCTTCCCCGTTATAGGCTGGCTGAGGAGCCTCAGGTAATCCTCCATCGTGTATCGCAAGATCTCATCAGATTCCCAGAGCGTACTTTCAACCGATAGAGCAAAAAGGCGCCGTAGCTTCAGGTAGTCCACGCGCCCTTTGATCTCATCAAGGCTAACCGGCGAGGAAAGGAGAACGGCATCGTCAACATGGTTCAATGCCTTCTGAAACGCCTCGGAATTAAGCACCTGAAAAGCCCGTGCATTTCGCTCAGTTTTTTCACATAAATAGGGGTCCTCTATCTGGGTACGATCAATGTAAATTTTCAAAAGACGCTTTTCCAGCCGGGAGGGAATCATCAACCCATCCCGGGTCTCGTGTTGGTACTTGGTTTTGATAAGAGACTTCAAGAAGGTCTTGTCCCATTCATCCTCGATCTGCCGATCAATCAGGCCGAGTATCCTGTGGAGGACTTCTTTATATTTTTCCTGTAAAAACGAGGCATTCTCCCGTCTCATAATGGTGTTGAACATTCGATCGGAGCACGGATAGTACCGTTCGTCTTTCTCTGTATAAACCATAAAACGGATCTGCTCTGGAGAGGCCACGCGCTCAGGATAGGCATAATAATCGAGGTGATTTTCTATAAAAAACGTCGTGTACCAGGCATCAGTGGCTGGGTCTTGACCCGGCTTGTAAGGATGCTCCGAATTAAAAAGGATTGGCTCTCCGTTACCTTGACCGTCAGACTGCATCTCTCCCCTTTTCATAACCATTCACCAGACGCAGAAAATGCTGCGGCTCGTTGTTCTCTTGCTTTCCGATTAACTTCTTTGTTTCAGAAGCTTTCTTACAGATTCCTCTATCACATAGCCTGGCTGCAACCCAACGAAATATCTGCTAATTCTGCCATTGTGGTCTATGAGAAAGGTGGTCGGAATGCTCCTGATCTCACCGTAATCGTGGACCACCTCCCTGGTTCCCAGCAAAATTGGGTAAGTGATTCCGTAGTGCTCAATAAACGGCTTCAGAACAGCTGCACCATCCTGATCGAGCGAGACCCCTATGATTTCAAGCCCTTTATCTCTAAATCCTTCATAAAGCCGGACAAAATCGGGAATCTCCTGGCGGCACGGGCTGCACCAAGTGGCAAAGAAGTTCAAAAGTACAGTCTTGCCTCTGAGGTCTGCCAGACGCCACGTATCGCCGTTTAGATCCTTGAGTGTGAAGTCCGGAGCAGGATGAGAGGTAAGCGCATTTTGGTCTCCTTGGCCGCCACACCCACAAATCAAAAGGATCACAAGAATGCTTCCAACAAAAGTTCTGGTAGAATATTTCATGATTGCTACTACATGGCTTCATTCTGCGAGGAATGCGCTCGCTTTTGCGGTTCAGCGCGGTTTTCTTTACCGCCTGAACAGTTACTTCTGGCCCTTACCTGTCGTCAATGACCCCCCCGGACGGTTTGGCATACTGCTCTAAGGTTGAGGCCTCTACCAGTTTGATGGTTACTTGAAGTCCAAGGGTCTGAAAGATCTGTTTCCGCAATTGTTTCATTGTGTTTTCCAGAACCTTGACCTCATCCCAAAAGATGGCTTCATGGATTGCAAGCCATACCTCGACCATATCCTGGTGATTCTCTTTGTACAGGTGGAGCAAAAAACGGGGAGAAAAGTTTTCAGAAATCCCTTTGAGTATTCGATCGATCTGCGCAGGATGCACCTTGACGCCCCGGATGGTGAGAACTTCTCCCGTGTAGCCCGTGATCCCGGACATACGTGTGAGGGTTCGGCCACAAGGGCACGATCCTTCGACGATAGCGGCAAGGTCTCCGGTACGGAATCGAATAAGCGGGAAGGCCTTGGCCGTCAGGGTGGTCAACACCACTTCGCCTGTCTCACCGGGGGGGCGGGGAACCCCGCTGTCGGGATCAACAATTTCCAGCAAAAAATGGTCCTCGCTAATGTGAAGGCCGTTCTTTTCGTGACATTCAAAGGCGATCCCCGGCCCCATCACATCACTCGGTCCATAACCAGTGGTCACGTCCACATTCAAAGCCGATTCTAACCGATCACGTGTATCCTGGGTTAAGGGTTCTCCCACGACCAGGATCGCCTTTAGGGAAAGGCTGTCAGCGTCTATGCCGATAGCGCCCATGACCTCGAGCATGTGCATCGCATAGGAAGGCGTGGTCAGCAGTACTGAGGTCTTATAATCCTGCATGGCCATCAGTTGTTTGGAGGTGCTCATATGAGACATGGGCATCACAGATGCCCCGATATTTTCAGCCCCCCCCTTCAAGGCTCGGCCCCAGTTGGATAGCCCAGGGTTCAAGCAGATCTGAACCACATCCATGTAAACCACCCCACCTGCTGCAAGGAAACGGGCTGTGATTGTATCTCTTACCTTCAGGTCACTCTTGGTGTAACCGACCACGACCGGCTTGGTCGTGGTTCCTGCTGAAGAGCCAATACGCACAATGTCCCGAAGGGGTACGGCAAACAGACCGTATGGGTAATTGTTCCCCAAATCTTCCCGTGTGGTAAAAGGGAGTTGCGTAATCTCTTGCACAGACCCCAAGGCGCCCGGATGGATTTCCAATAAATCAAACTGTTTTTTGTAAAATGGGACATTCTTATAGGCCCGGTTCAACGTACTCTGGAGCCGTTCCAGTTGCACCTGTTCCAGATCTTGCCTCTTCATCTGTTCGTTTTCGCCATTCCAGAACTTCAAACCCGCTCCCTCCCTTCCCAGAACGTCTTATAATCCTTTCCAAGATAAGCCCGCTTGACATCGGCATCATTCAAAAGCTCATCTGAGCTCCCCTGCACGACAACCCGGCCGGTTTCCAGAACATATCCCCGATCCGATATCCTGAGAGAAGCTCGAGCATTTTGTTCAACCATGAGAATGGTGACGCCGCTATCACGAAGTGCAGAGATGGTGTTCATGATATCTTTCACGATTAGAGGGGCAAGACCCATGGACGGTTCATCCAAAAGGAGCAGCCTTGGCCGTGCCATGAGCGCGCGACCAATGGCGAGCATCTGCTGCTCACCACCGGAAAGGGTCCCCGCGATCTGTGTGATACGCTCCTTTAGACGTGGGAAAAGTTGAAAAATCCATTCAAGATCTCTTTCAATCCTTTTCTTTTCCTTTTTCTTGAAACGCAGATACGCCCCTAACTGCAAGTTTTCAAGAACTGTCAAGGGCCCAAAGATCTGTCTCCCTTCAGGCACCTGGCTGATTCCGATCCCTACCACTTTCTCGGGCGCAAGCCCGTTAATCTTCTGGTCTTCAAAATTCACTTCACCCTGCGCACAACGGATGAGTCCTGAAATCGTATTCAAGATGGTCGTCTTGCCTGCGCCGTTGGCCCCGATCAAGGAAACGATCTCCCCTTCGTGGACATGCAGCGACACATTATCAAGGGCCTTGATCCGTCCATAGTATGTGTGGACATTCTTGATCCTAAGCATAGGCGTCATCCCCTAAATAGGCTGAGATGACTTCGGGGTTGTTCTGAATCTGGCGCGGGGTCCCTTCAGCGATTTTCATGCCATAGTTCAGGACCACAATCTCATCGGAAATCTCCATGGCGACTTCCATATTATGCTCTACCAGGAGGATCGTTACGCCGCTGTCTCTTATCTTGAGGATCAACTCGCACAAATTCTGGCTTTCAGAAGGGTCAAGACCCGAGGCGGGTTCATCCAGCAGGAGAAGTTTTGGCTCAGTCGCCAAGGCCCTGGCAATCTCCAGATAGCGCTGAAGCCCAAAGGGAAGCCCGGCAGAATCTTCATGGGCGCGCTGTTTAAGGTGGACAAATTCGAGCAGCGCCATAGACCGGTCAAGCACGGCCTGCTCCTCTTTCCGCGCTGCAGATAACCTCAAGGCACCGCCAAACACGCCGGTCCTGGTCCTGGTGTGTCGCCCCAGCATGACATTCTCGATGACGGACATGTTCTCAAAGAGTTCAACATTTTGAAAAGTACGGGCAATCCCTTTTTCGGTAATAACGTGCGGTTTTAAGCCGTCAATCCGTTCTCCCAAAAACCGAATCGCCCCCTCTGTAGGCGAATCAACGCCCGTCACGATGTTATAAAGTGTTGTCTTGCCCGCACCGTTCGGACCAATCAGAGATTTGATATGACCCTGGGTCACTGAAAAAGAGACATCCGTCAGGGCGGTCAGGCCCCCAAAGAATTTGGTTACACGCTCTATCTCAAGAATCTTATCCATGATCGAGACTCTTTGTAACACAGTCGAGAATGGAGTCAATATCTGCATGCGAGCTGTTTAGAAAGATGATAAAATAGTACGGGTTCCCGGATCTGCCCTCGATGTATCCGGCTCTCGTCTTGACACCCCTTAAGGTGCCACTCTTGTAAAAGACCTGCCCCTCGCGGACAAGCAGGGCCCGATGCGGCTCAAAGCGTTTCAAAATAGCGAACATATCAAGGGCTGACAGCCGGTTCTTTCTCGAGATCCCAGATCCGTCTGCAATCTCAATATCGTTTAGGTGCAGCACCTCTCTGGCATAGTCATTAAGGACCCTCACCCCTTTGGCTAGTGTGCCGGGCGGGCCATGCACATAGGCACCAAGGGCGATCAGGATCTGATTAGCCATGAAATTGCTCGAAAACTCAAACATCTTCTTTAGGGCCTGTCCCAGGGTAAAAATGGAATGATAAGTGTAAACCAGCCTGTCTCCGGGATCCACCATGCCCACGCGAACTTCGCCCTGGCCCGCTTTGCCCTTTTCTTTTAAAAAGTACGCCAGGAGCTCCCCGGCATAACGGGCAGCATCATGCCCGTTGTGGCAAATGGTGTAACGACCGTCATTTGAACCCAGCAACCGAAGCCTCTCAAGGGCAAACGGGGTCAAGGGGGTCTGGGGTTCTGCTGAGATCATCCTGCCTGTATCATCCCGTTTGAAAAAAAACGTGTTGAAATTGGCACACAATGCCCCATTGGGGGCATCATAGGGATTGGTGGAGTCGCCGACCCCTGGAATACGGATGTCATGTACAAAATAGGTGTCATCAAGGATAAGGTCCTTGAATCCCTGAATCCTGGCGGCCAGGGCCTGGGCGATCTTCTGCCACACCTCGGAGATAAGCAGGGGATCTCCATACCCCTTTACCTTTAGATTTTGCTCAGGGTCCTGATAAAATTCGGTCTGGAATCTGTAGGATGTTCCCAGGTGATGAATCGCTGCAAGGGCCGTTAAAATCTTCAGGGTCGAGGCAGGAATACATTTTCTGGTTTCATTCTTCTTGTAGATGATATGGCCGTCAGGGCTGGCTACCAGCAGGGCATCCTGTGCAGAGATTCGGCTCAAAAGAGAAGATGCCTCCAGGGCCAGGGAGGCTGCGGGCTGCAATAGCCACACAGCACAAACCAGTATGGCAGGATACCATGAAGCTGGTATTCGCTTCAAAGTCTTGAAAAGGCGTGTGGTGTGGGCCTTACATTTTTGGGAAGCCATGATAATGGGATAAAAGCACACACAAATTGAGTCGGATAATTCGTTGAAACCATAAAAATTTGCATATAATGGGTCAAGAAAAAATGAACATCAGGTCGTCACTTGTGTGGCGTGAAGCCTCCCCGTGCCTCCGCACCCGGTAAGAAAGAGAAACATTTCATGATGGCTCCTCTCGACCCCACCCTCTCGGGCGGGGGTTTTGCCTTGCGGCAGCGCTTCGCGTCCGAGGAGCAAGCCAATCAACGTAGTTCGTAAAACAATACGGCTACTTACTTGTCGTCAATGTCCACGTTGCCTCATAAAATTCTGCTCCCGACTGAGAGCCGGGGGCACCTGGCACGACCTTGATTCCACGTGTCATGACAGCCAGTGATTCCCGGCTTCCCCTGTATCGGCTCAAGCCTTGGCCCACACCCTCCATGGTCACCTGACCCAGCGGAACCTCACTCGCATAGACCACGATTTTGTCCTCACCGTAAGGGGCTGTCACTTTCAAATCGAAATGGTCCCCCTCATCTGGAATCTTGTAAACCTTACCCGCTTCAAAAAAATTGATTCTACGATAATCGTTTGGCAAAAGTTGTATGATTTCACCGTTTGAGGTAATGTCTACAATCCGGGCATAAAAATCGCGGTTACCTTGGATATAGATCTCGATATTCTCGCCACTGCCGTACGCTTTCTTAGATGTCCACACCTTGACCTTCAGGGGTAAGCCCGTGTCCATATCATGGCCTTGATCGCCTTGACTTGGCTGCTGCCCTTTGGGGCTGAGTTCATATTCCACCTCCGCCTTGATCCACACATGATACCGCGAGTTGTCCTCCACGCCATAATCTTTTTGTTCAAGTATCGTGATAGCCCCTTCAGCAGTGGCCCATACCAGATCGTACTTCACTTCGAAATCTTCCACCATTGTCTTGGATCTGATATACGTCTTTGCCATTTCAAGCGCCTGCCTTTTGGCGTTGGCAAAGGCTGCGGCCCTGGTTTGAGCTAAGCTCATATTCTCTGAAAGATACGCATAGCCATCCACGGCCTGAATACAGGAACGCTTTTCCTGGTCCAGGACTACGTTAATCGCCCTGAGATTCTGACCGCAGATCTCTTGGGGTAAAATGAGACAGCAAAGGATCCATGAAAGAACCAAGAATGGACAGGCAAAAAGGGCTGATATTTTCCTAGTCATGCACACCTCCCAGGCCAGCATTTCCGGGATTGATCATTGAAGAAAGACCAACCTTATTATCTTGTACCCGACTGCATATAGCTTGCCAAATCTGTGAGCGTCCACCAGACGATTTTGTCATAGATTTGTAATGGATATCACACCGTTTGTCAAACTCTTGCGCGAAATTTTGGCCAACCGATAGGCTGGATGGGTATTTTCAGGGATGAGAGCGAAAAAATGAGACTGAAACCGTAGGCACCTGTCCTTTTTGACTTAAAAAGACAGGTTTGATATTGTGTTGATGCGTTTTACATGAAAAGCGCGTCCCGTATACTGCGCTCGCCATCTTGATCCTAAGCGCGCCTGACATTGGTGGGACCATAGAGGTCACTAATCATACCAAATACAAAAATGAAAAGTCAGCAAACCGGTCCACTGGAATGTGTGGTTCTCGTCTCCACGCCTTGGCCCCTTTATAGTCGGCCCTCGATCCAGCTTGGCACGCTAAAGGCATATTTAAGGTCGCAATTCCCTGACTTAAAGGTGGAGGCCCATCACTTTTATTTAAAGGTCGCTGAAACGATTGGATACAAACTCTATCAGGCCATCTCGGAAAGGATCTGGCTGGCAGAGTCCGTTTATGCAGCCCTTCTATTTCCTGAACGTACAAACGAGATTGAAAAAATTTTCTACCGAGAAGCCAGGGGTAAGCCCGACCTTTGCAAAGTCGATTTCAAGATGCTCACCTCCCAGGTCAGGAACGTGTCCGAGGACTTTATCAACAGCACAGACTGGAAGCGTTTCGCGCTTGGGGGTTTTTCCATGTGTCTTTGTCAACTCACCGCCTCGCTCTATTTCATCAAACGCATCAAACAAGGCTTTCCGAAGCTCCCTGTGGTGGTGGGCGGTTCTGCGTTTTCAGGTGAGGCGACCCGTGGGTTACTGGAAACGTTTCCTGAAATAGATTTTGTAGTAAACGGAGAAGGGGAGCTTCCGCTCAGTCAACTGGTTCGTTATATAAAAGATTCAGGTAGCCTGGATGATATACCGCCCATTCCTGGGGTTATCATGAGGCAAGGGGCAAAAACCCAAACCCCTGCTTCCTTTCATCAGCTGCAAGACCTGTGCGGCCTGCCACCCCCGG
The DNA here is from genome assembly GCA_003647275.1 of Deltaproteobacteria bacterium. Taxonomy (GTDB): domain Bacteria; phylum Desulfobacterota; class Desulfobacteria; order Desulfobacterales. The sequence continues at coordinate 8,536 of QMMN01000006.1, read as the reverse complement.
ACTATGATGACTACTTTCATCTCCTTAAAACATTCCACCCAGAAAAGACCTTTTTCCCAACCCTTTGTGCCGAGGTGTCCAGGGGATGCTGGTGGGAAGCCAAAAAGGGTCCTGTGAGGCGTAAAGGGTGTGCTTTTTGTAATCTTAACCTTCAGTGGAACGGGTACAGATCCAAAGATGTGTCCCAGGTAGTCTCTGAGGTTGATCATCTGACCACAAAATACAAAACGCTTTCTGTGGCCTTTATGGATAACCTGCTTCCGTTGAAGCACTCTCACAAAATTTTTGAACAGCTTGGCAAACTGGGCAAGGACTTTCGTCTCTTTGCAGAGATCCGGGCCTCAACACCTAGACGGGTGCTGAAGGCGATGCAGGCGGCAGGCACGCATGAGGTTCAGATCGGGATCGAGGCCATTAGCACCCGGCTGCTCAACAAACTGAACAAAGGAACCACAGCCATCCAGAATCTGGAGATTATGAAACACTGCGAAGCGCTCGGCATTGTAAATGTTTCGAATCTCATCCTCCATTTCCCGGGCAGTGATGCTGAAGATGTAAATGAGACCCTTCGTGCCCTTGAATTTGCATTGCCTTTTCGTCCCTTGCGGATTGTCCATTTCTGGCTGGGCCTTGAAAGCCCCGTGTGGCAAGATCCCCGGGCCTTTGGACTCAGGGCAGTCTTCAACCATCCGAATTATGCCGCCATATTCCCGCCGGATATGTTCCGTTCCATGCGTTTTATGATCCAGGCCTATCGCGGCGACCTCGGGCATCAAAGAAAACTCTGGCAACCGGTCAAAAAAAAAGTCAGGGCCTGGAAAAAGGCATATGCCGAACTCCACAAGAGACCTTCGTCTTCGTATGCGCCCATCCTCGGCTTTCGGGACGGCCGGGATTTTTTGATCATCCGCCAAAGACGGTTGAATGCCGAACCCCTGACGCACCGCCTTGTGGGAACGTCCAGAGCGATCTACCTTTTCTGCCAGAGGCATCGTTCGCTCAAGGGTATCCTGGCCCATTTCCCACAAATAGCCGAGGACAAGATCGTCCCTTTTTTGAGGATGATGGTGGACAAGAAATTGATGTTCGAAGAAAACGGGAAATACCTGAGCCTAGCCGTGCCGGAGAGGCCCTCAAACCCATGAGGATAAACCATGAGCAAGTACATGCAATTGACGGTCCGCATCCGCCCTTATTATAAAAAGGGTTTCAAAAAGGCTTACCCCAAACTGGCCCATCGCCTGGTTTACCTGGATAAGGCATGGGTGAAAGAGGGACCTTCCCTGTTTGAGATGGTAGGCCGGCTTGACAAACTCCTCTATCAACTGGAAGGAGACCCGCCCTTCAGAGAGATCCTTCTGCGGTACAGATCAGCCCTTCACAAGCTTTACGGGGAGATTGAGGAACAAATCGCTGATTGGCACCTGTCAAAGGCTGATCAGCTTCTGTACAAGATGGAAGACATTTTTGACGAGATAGAGCGCGAACTAGGCAAGATATAGATTATGAGCCGGGATTTTGGATTGCGGATTTTAATGCTGCTGGTTGATTTGAACAGCCCCCTGCATTTGCTGTAGCAACCTGAACTTGGACTGACAGTCAGAGAGATAACGCTTAGCGCTTAGATTGAAGCTCCCTGGAGCGAGCTGCGGGGAATGCGGCTTCCCCCGTGAAATGCAGCGCATATTTCACCAGGGCTCGCTTTTGCAGTTCAATCTGACATCCACCTCATTCCGATCTACATGGTGGTCATCGATTTCATGTCGTTCGGAATGAACACAGCTTACCAAAATCAACACTCATCAACCAAACCGTCTTTTGTATATCTCTAAATGATATCAAAAGGTTCTGGCCCTCTCAATCTTTTTGATTGATACCAGTCATTTCTACCTTTGAGCTAACCCGGATATTTCACGAGCCGAGGTCGCCGCATCCGCAAGGCGTAGCCCGCGAAGCTGTAGTTTGTTACCGCGAGTGGGCTACAACACAGCGGATACGGTGAGATCGGCTCGCCCAAAAGGTAAAAAATGTCGATGGTTTGTTAGCAAAACCTTAGTGACAAATTGTTACTGCAGAAGGTTTAAGCAAAATCATCCTAACAATGCCAAGCTGTTATCTTTATGAAATTCTATCGACATTTTTTATGAAATGTTCGGTCGAAGCGGTTCCCATACCTTATGTGGATCTTTTAAGTGATAAGGTAAAGCCATGTCTGACTTTATGCCGAATATCTCGCCGTGGTGGATTGATTCATTCTAAAATGGCGAAAACGGCCTTGACAACGTATAAAAAGTGTTTATATTTCTTGAAAAATTTACTTTTATACTAATCATATCACATAGTTATACATTATAACATCCCCTCACAATTTCTAACAAGGTCAAAAACAGCAAGGCCTATAATTCGTTTCTAAAAATAACTTAAAAGGAGGTTCAGGGAAATGAAAGTAAAACCATTGAATGACAGAGTGCTGGTTCTTAGGATTGATGAGGAAGAAAAAACCTCAGGAGGAATCATTATCCCTGACACAGCAAAAGAAAAGCCCCAACAGGGCAAAGTGGTTGCCGTTGGTCCTGGGAAGTTGGATGAGACGGGGAAACGGATTCCTATGGAGGTTAAAAAAAATGATCGGGTGCTTTTTAGCAAGTACGGAGGTACTGATATCAAGATCAATGGCGTGGAACACTTAATTTTGCGAGAGGACGATATCTTAGGCATCGTGGAATAATGAATGAGGAGGTGTTGAGCCATGGCGGCTAAAGAGATTAAATACAGTATGATGGCCAGAGAAAAGATGTTGAAAGGTGTAAACACCCTGGCCAATGCCGTAAAAGGGACACTCGGGCCCAGGGGCCGGAATGTACTCCTTGAAAAATCGTGGGGCTCCCCTAAATCCACAAAGGATGGCGTAACCGTCGCCAAAGAGATTGAACTGGAAGACAAGTTTGAAAATATGGGTGCTCAAATGGTCAAGGAGGTGGCCTCCAAGACATCCGACGTGGCTGGGGATGGGACTACCACAGCAACCGTCCTCGCACAGGCCATTTATCGTGAGGGTTCCAAACTCGTAGCTGCAGGGTCCAACCCCATGGCCATTAAGCGAGGAATTGACAAGGCCGTTGACCTCGTCGTCAAGGAATTGAATAAGATATCAAAGCCGACAAAGGACAAAAAGGAAATCGCTCAGGTCGGCACCATTTCCGCGAATAATGACAGCACAATCGGTAGCATTATCTCCGAAGCCATGGAAAAGGTGGGCAAAGAGGGCGTTATTACTGTAGAGGAAGCCAAGAGCATGGAAACTTCCCTTGAAATTGTGGAAGGAATGCAGTTTGACCGGGGGTACCTGAGCCCATACTTTGTCACGGATGCGGAAAAGATGGAGGCCCATTTGGAGGATCCTTATATTCTTTTGCATGAGAAGAAGATCAGCAGCATGAAAGACCTGGTTCCCATCCTGGAACAGATTGCAAAAATGGGCAAACCTCTCTTAATCATTGCAGAAGATGTGGAGGGCGAGGCCCTGGCCACGCTGGTGGTCAATAAGCTGCGTGGAACCCTGCAATGTTCGGCCGTAAAGGCACCAGGCTTTGGTGACAGGCGCAAGGCCATGCTGGAAGATATCGCCATTTTGACAGGCGGTCAGGTGATCAGTGAAGACCTGGGTATAAAGCTGGAAAATGTGACATTGAACGATCTGGGAACTGCAAAACGGGTTACTGTTGACAAGGACAACACCACCATCGTCGATGGTGGTGGCACCCGCCAGGCCTTAGAGGGTCGTGTTAAACAGATCAGGGTCCAGATTGAGGAAACGACGAGCGATTATGATCGCGAAAAGCTCCAGGAGCGCTTGGCAAAATTGGTCGGTGGCGTGGCTGTCATTAATGTGGGAGCAGCAACCGAATCTGAAATGAAGGAGAAAAAGGACCGGGTCGAAGATGCCCTCAATGCCACCCGCGCAGCCGTGGAGGAAGGCATCGTTCCGGGAGCTGGTGTCGCCTACATCCGTGCTTTGAAGGCACTTGAAAAAGCCAAGTTCCCTGGTGAACAGCAGTTAGGGGTTGATATCGTAAAACGTGCTCTTGAAGAGCCTCTCAGGCAGATTGCCAGCAATGCCGGTTTTGAGGGATCCGTGGTGGTCCAGCGCGTCATGGAAGGCAAAGACAATTTTGGATTTAACGCTGAAACAGGTAAGTATGAGGATTTGATGAAAGCCGGGGTCATCGACCCCACCAAAGTGACCAGATTTGCCCTGCAAAATGCGGCGTCTGTGGCTGGACTCCTTCTGACTACTGAAGCCATGATTGCTGAAAAACCCAAAGAAAAGAAACCTGAGACACCTGCCATGCCTCCTGAAGATATGTATTGAGCCCTTCCAATGAACCCCTATTCCGGGCAAGTCTTCCACTTGCCCGGACTCCAAAGATCAGTGCTCTGATCCCCCCTCTGCAACCATGAACGACATGAACGAAAAGAAGGACACGGATGAGTTAAGGGCTGAAATCGAGCGCGGACATTTTGCGAGAGCAGCTCTTGTGGCAGCATCACTTGGATTACCTGCAAAAGAAATTCAGGACTTTCGATTCAAGGCCCTATGGCAGATGTCTGCCGTATACAGGAATGCCCCGGGAACAAAGAAACTTGCCCAGCAGTATAGGTTTTCCAAGCAAGAATTAAGACAACTTTTGGAAAAGACTGCCGAGGAACAGAAGAATGAAGGAAATGATAGGCCCCTTAAGCTTCGCTATGATCATAGTACAGGCAAATATCTGACTTTTGAAGAATGGATGAACCTTTTTTTCAGGAATTGGAACAAATGGTAAAGCGTTTGATGCAGAGATTATGGGACGTGAGCCTCCCCACCCTTCGGCGGGGGGGCTGCGTTACGGCAGCGCTTCACGTCCAGGGAGCAGACCGGTCAAAAGTCTGACTAACGTTTCATTAATTTAGAAAGATTGTTTGTTCCTGTGGCCTATCCAGGGCAAGAAGTAATAGAAGATATCGTTTCAAATTCTTGGTGATCAGAAATTCGTCCTTAACACGTTGATGGCCATTTTCACCTAATTTCTTGGAAAAATCTGGTTGGGTCAGTAGTGCGCGAATCCCCAGGCTGGCTCCCTCTACCGAATGGACCAATAGCCCTGTATAACCATCAATGATCTGGGCAGGTATACCTCCTACAGCCCCACCTATTACAGGTCGGCCTTTCCAGAGTGCCTCTGAAACCGTTAAAGCAAATCCTTCTCTTAGCGATTTTTGCAGAACGATATCTGAGGCACGCTGAAAGGCATTGATCTCGGTAGCAATGGAAGGGCTAAATAAAAGAATGTGAATGTCCGGATCATCCCCTGCTTCTGCTTTTACCTTTTCCAGAATCTTTTCAGCTTCAGGATCATCTGCCGCCTTATCCCCTACCAGAAGCAGACGACAATCCACGTATTTTCGCGCCATTTTAAAGGCCTGGACGACGCCCACTGGATCTTTCCACGGATCATACCGTGAAATCTGAGTCACGATAGGTTTGTCTCTGGGAATCCCATATTTTGCCAAGACACTGTCGACATAGGAAGCATCCAATTCTCTATTCTTGTCAGCCAAAGGGTCAATAGCAGGATAAAATCGATATTGCGGAATGGACAACTCCGTGGAAAAAAGGGCCGAGGAGAAGATAGCCGCATCATATTTTTCCACGTATGGCTTGAGGAAACTCCAAAGTTGAGGGTTAGGCTGAGACATGTCGATATGGCATCTCCATACCCATCTGTTCTTTCGATTTTGGTGCCAGTGAATTAAGGCAGCCGGCTGAGGATCGTGGATGACGATGAGGTCTTCATCAAAATCCATCTCATCGTTATTCTTTTCATTGTAGGCCAGATAGGTCTTAAATACATCCTCATGAAAATACTCTTCCTTGCCCTGTAAGGCATTGTGAAACGTTTTGGTAATTTCAAAAAACTCGTCGTCTCCTTTAATCACATCCCATTTAGTTTGAATCCCCATGTCATTAAGAAGGGGCACAATGCGATGAAGCATTTCAGCCACCCCACCCCCTACTGCCGTAGAGTTTACCATCTTGATGGACCGGTTGCCCACATGAGAGGCCAGGATTGTAAGTTCCTCAATAATGTCTGGCCCAACCACCTCCTTATAATCGAACAAGGTAGGTGCGGTCATCTTTAGCCTCCTGAGTTTACCTTTACTGAGCTTGAAGTATCTGACTGCGAATTAGTGAAGCTTAGCCCTTTTGCTCTATTTCCTTTAAATGTTCATCGATCAATTGTATGATTCGGGTCCTTAGTCCTTCCAAAGTGTAAACGTTGAAGTCGATCTTCCTGATCATTTGTGCTAAATCAGGGATATTAAGACTTTCTTCTATCCAGGTAGAGAAGTCATCGGTCTGAAGGTGTGTGTGTAGCCGGGATTCAATAAAATGAAAGTACATGGAGTATACACTGATGGTTGGAAGCAACTCACGAAAAGATTTTAGGTCATAGGCAAACTTATCGGTTGGATATACAACTCTGATGATATCATAGAGATAGAAAGGTTCATTAGCTGTTTTTTGAAAGGCATCCGGTTTCTGCTCCCTGTAAGTCTCAATGATCTCAATAAAGCGCATCTTCAAGGTTTTTATCGTGTTATATTCAGACAAATCAACGGCCATCAACTTTTCTGCCAAAGCCTTTTCATTGAGGCTCCTGGAAACCCAAATGGCAAAGTCAGTATTATAGGGGACCTGAACCTCTCGCATCTTCAAAAAAGCAGAGAATGTGTGATAAAAGATAGATGAATCCGGGCAGGTCTTTATTAGATCGAGCAAGTCTTCAAGATCGTAGGCCTTTCGCCCAGTGAGTTTCTCCAAAGATGCACTTGACAGGAATTGAAACACATCTCCCACAGGTCTACCTCACATGAATGGTTTCCCAGGGCTCTTGAATCAAGAGCTTCAATGACAGGTCGTGTTATTCTTGATTTCTGTGGTTCTTTTTTAACGATTATCCAAAATAGTTCTGCACTACCACCCCAATGCCCCAAGGTTTTAGGGTAAAGTGCTTGCGATCCTATCTTGGGCGGTATCCAATCTCAGTATGGAGCAGTTTGGAAATTATCAATTTCTTGCCAGAATCATAATTCACGAATTTAACAATTTTATTGCGGATATTTAATTGATATCATAAGATCTGTCAAGCTATAGGCCAAATCTGGGCAAAACAATATCGTAGAAGGCTATATCAAAAGAAAGGGTCGAAAATTCAAGCTGAGGTTTTCTCTGTTTCATTCTGCATCCCCCTTTTAACATTTATAACGCTATGCTCAAAGAATGCCTAACTCAAAGTGGAGCAGGATAAAATCTGCCCTTCTACAAGCAATTCGTTCAAAAGAATTTGCAAAACACGATGAGTAATAACACCTAGACATCATACTTAACGATACCATCGGTTTGGCCGATGGGTTTTATAAACGACTAAAAACTTAATGAAAATCCTCAACCCGGAAAAGGATTTGTCCACGTTCTTTGACTTCCTTAAAAAATCCCAAAACCGGGCCTTACTATTGGACTACGACGGAACGTTGGCCCCTTTCAGAGTGGAGAGAGATAAAGCGCTGCCCTATCCGGGCGTGGCCGAGGCCCTAAAACGCATAATCCAAAACGGCGGCACACGGCTGGTGTTAATAAGCGGGCGGCGTCTGGATGAGCTGATTCCCTTGGTTGGCTTGGAGCGACTCCCTGAGATCTGGGGCTCCCACGGCGGGGAAAAGCTCTTGACGAACGGGAAATATCATAGGGCTGTCCTATCAAAGGAAACCGCCCGGGGACTGGACGCTGCGGCGGGCTGGATGGGGGAGATGGGTTGGAGCGGCCGCCTGGAAAGGAAGCCGTCCAGTGTGGCCTTGCACTGGCGGGGCATGAGACCCGAGAAGATGGAGGAAATGCGGGCCAGAGTCCTGGAACATCTACCGCACCTGGTGGAGGGAACGGGCCTTTCCCTGCATGAATTTGATGGGGGTCTTGAGCTGCGGCCACGGGGAATCACCAAGGGCAAAGCCGTGGAAACAATCCTGGCCGAGATGCAAGGCGACACGGTGTGCGCCTACCTGGGCGACGATCTCACTGATGAAGACGCCTTCAGGGCTCTGAAAGGCCGGAGCCTGGGCGTTCTGGTCCGAGAGGAGCTGCGGGAGACTCGGGCCGATCTGTGGCTTCAGCCGCCAAAGGAACTTTTGGATTTCCTGAGGCGCTGGCAAGCAGCCATCTCGTCATAAGGGGCCTTGTCGAGTTGGCATCAAGAAAGCTTAGGTCAGAGATGGTCCTTTGTGTGCCAGTCTGGTTCTTGAGCATGGGACCGACGGTCATAACTCAATGGACTTAAGGCCGACCTCCACAAAAGAGGCCCAAAATCATGGAGGGAATCATGGCGAATAGCCAAAGCAGCCCATCGGAGACTCGCCTTGTCATCGTCTCTAACCGCCTCCCGGTGGTCCTGAACAAAGAAAAGGACGGACATTGGAATGCGGTACCGGGATCCGGGGG